>JAJDAG010000001.1 GCA_029262005.1 Candidatus Zhuqueibacterota bacterium
CGCAAACGTATTGGATTCTCCAATTGATGCATTGCATGTTGAAAACGTAGATTATACTGTTCTTCACGTTCATCAGCAAGCCGCAACTTAACTTCATCTCTAGTCAATTCTTTAATCTCATGCATCTTCATAACTTATTCACCAAAATCGCTTTGAGATACAAACTTCGTCTTAACGGGGAGCTTGTGCGAAGCAAGTCTTAGCGCCTCGCGCGCCACCTCTTCCTCAACCCCGCTCAACTCAAACAACACCCTTCCAGGTTTAACAACCGCAACCCAAAACTCCGGCGATCCCTTACCCTTACCCATGCGAGTCTCGGCTGGTTTCTGGGTGACTGGTTTGTGCGGAAAAATCCGAATCCACACTTTGCCACCCCTCTTTATATATCTTGTCATAGCAATACGCGCGGCTTCAATTTGACGGGAAGTAACCCAACCTGGAGCCAAGGACTTTAAACCATACTGCCCAAAAGCCACTGTGGAGCCGCGATTCGCGTTGCCCTTCATTCTGCCACGCTGTTGTTTTCTATATTTTACACGTTTAGGCATTAACATGCGTCATATCTCCTTAAGCGCCGATTATCTCGCCCTTACAAATCCATACTTTCACACCAATCGCACCATAAGGCGTTTGCGCTGTTACACTAGCGTAATCAATATCAGCACGTAACGTATGCAGTGGTATTCTTCCGTCCTTATAGGATTCCCGCCGCGCCATTTCAGCACCTCCCAACCTACCACCACAGGTAACCTTAACGCCTTCAGCGCCCATCCTCATGGTACCCATCACTGCCTTTTTCATTACACGTCTGAATGGAATTTTCGCATTCAGCTGATTTGCAATATTCTCGGCGACAAGATAAGCGTCCAATTCTGGTTTCTTAATTTCATTTATATTGAGCTGAACATCCTTTGCCGACAACCTTTGCAGCTCCTCCTTCAACTTATCAACCTCTGCCCCTTTTCGTCCTATGACAATTCCAGGACGCGCAGTATGAATAGTTAAGGTTATTCGCTGAGGTGTACGGTCTATCTGAACCGATGAAACAGCAGCCTTCTGCAATCTCTGCATGATATAGCGCCGCAACATCAGGTCTTCTTTAAGCTTGGCAGCAAACCCTCGCTCATCAAACCAATTAGATTCCCAGTCTCGAATTATACCTAGTCTAATACCAACCGGGTGTGTCTTCTGTCCCAAGAATACCTCCGATATACAATTATGTGAAAATCTTTATTTAGTACCAACTACCACGGTAATGTGACAAGTAGGTCGTTTTATTCGCATCGCCCGCCCCATTGACGCCGCACGGAAACGACGCAGGCTAAACCCCATGTCAACAAAAGCTTCCTTAACAAACAAACTTTCAGGCTCTACCTTTGATTCATGTTCGCGGCTGAGCATATTCGCTACAGCAGATCGCAGGGCTTTTTCAATTGGCAGAGCGGCGCGATTCGGTGTAAAATGCAACACATTAAGCGCACGGTCAACAGCAACCCCACGCACCAAATCAATGACTTGACGCGCTTTTCGCGGGGATATTTTTACATATTTTGCAACAGCACGAGCTTCCATATTACCATTCAAGGTTAGAGTTATCGCCTAGAAGACTTCTCTGCAGACTTGCCACCATGTCCCCGAAATGTTCGGGTAGGAGAAAACTCCCCAAGTTTGTGGCCAACCATATTCTCTGAAACAAAAACAGGTATAAACTTGTTTCCATTATGAATTGCCAAAGTGTGTCCGACGAACTCAGGCGTTATTGTGCTTCGTCTTGCCCAAGTCTTAAGAACTTTCTTTTGACTATTTTTATTCAACTCCTGAATATTCTTCAGCAGTTTTACATCAACAAACGGACCCTTCTTTATCGAACGCGGCATAGTCTTCTACTCTTACTTTTTCTTTCTGCGGACTACAATATAATCATCAGATTTCTTTTTCCTACGTGTCTTTCCACCCTTGGCAGGCTTTCCCCACGGCGAACATGGGTGCCGACCACCTGAGCTCCTACCTTCACCGCCACCCATCGGGTGATCAACCGGATTCATCACAACACCGCGCACATGTGGGCGCCGACCCAACCACCGGCTACGTCCGGCCTTTCCAATCGTCACATTCTCATAATCAACATTCCCCACCTGGCCAATGGTCGCCCTACATTCCTGCCGTACCACTCTAACTTCCCCAGAAGGTAACTTTAGCTGCGCGTAATCACCATCTTTGGCCATAAGCTGGGCATACGTTCCGGCACCACGTGCCATCTGTCCGCCCTTACCAAGTTTAAGTTCAATATTATGTATCAAAGAACCCAAAGGAATCTTTTTCAATGGTAGCGCATTACCGACGCGAATACCAGCGTCATCCCCTGATTGAAGTTCATCACCAACCTTCAATCCCAGCGGAGCAATAATATATCGCTTTTCCCCATCTTTATAATTAAGCAGCGCTATATTAGAGGAACGGTTCGGATCATATTCAATTGATGCAACTATTGCGGGAACGCCATCCTTATTACGTTTGAAATCAATGATTCGATAAGACCGTTTGTGGCCACCACCACGGAAACGAGAGGTGACATGACCATGGTTATTACGGCCCCCAGATTTCTTAAGCGGTCGAACTAATGATTTTTCCGGACCAACCTTTGTTATTTCTTCAAAGGTTAAAACAGTCTTATGCCGTAGCGTTGCTGTTTTTGGTTTAAAAGTTTTAATACCCATTATTGCTTATCCTGTCATTGCTTTTCAGCGAACAAATCAATCGAACTACCCACCGCCAATGTAACAATCGCCTTCTTCCAATCAGCCCGCTTACCCCGAGTAAGCCCTTGACGAGAATTCATGCTTTTGACTTTCCCTTTCACATTCACGGTACGTACATGGGCAACTGCTACATTAAATTTCCCCTGCACGGCTTTCTTTATTTCTATTTTGTTTGCATTACGTGCAACCTCAAATGCATACTTACGCTCATCCTCCTGCGCAGCCAATACTTTTTCAGTCATAAGCGGTTTAATCAAGACCAATTCAAACGGCTTCATTTCTTTGCCACTCCTGCCAGTTTATCCACGGCGTTTTTCTGAATAAGCAGATGTTTACAATCAAGCAAGTCATAGGTAGATTCAGTAGTCGCCACCCGAATATTGAGCTTCGGGATATTCCTGCCAGCCCTGACGATATCAGCATCATACTCAGATAGCAGCAGGAGTGTTTTTTTTCCTGCAACACCCAATGCGTCAAGTATCTTGTACATTTCCTTCGTTTTGGCCTGAGTCAACTTAAAATCTTCGACAACCTTGATTTGGTCTGATTTCGCCTTGTCACTATAAACACACAACCTTGAAAGGACCTTGACCTTTTTAGGCAACTTTTGACTATAGTCACGAGGTTGTGGCCCAAAAACACGACCGCCTCCTACCCAAACAGGAGAACTAGTGGACCCGGCACGTGCTGCACCACGGCCCTTTTGCTTGAATGGTTTGCGGCCTCCACCAGCTACCTGACTCCTACCTTTTGTAGCGACGGTACCTTGCCGCTTATTGGCGAGATGAACCTTTACAGCCATATAAACAGCATGGTCATTCGGCTCCACACCGAACACCCCTTGAGGAAGCTTTACTTTGCTCCCAGAGGAACTGCCATCAATCTTATGAATCTCTAATTGCATGCGATTCTAGCTCTTTATTAATACAATGCCGGAGTTGGCACCAGGAACAGTACCCTCCAACATAAGAATATTCTTTTCAGGAATAATTCGCACAACACGGCGCTTCCTCAAAGTAACTCTGTCGTTACCCATGCGCCCACCCATCTTGATGCCTTTAAAAACACGCGCTGGATAGGAAGCCTGTCCAATTGAGCCCGGAGCACGCATACGATCGCTTTGACCATGTGATTTGGGGCCACCGGCGAAGCCATGCCTTTTAACAACACCTTGAAAGCCTTTGCCCTTTGAAATACCAGTCACACTAACGCGTTGACCTTCACCGAAGGCATCAACTCCAATTTCATCACCAGGCTTAACTTCTGCAGCATCATCCATCCCCCTAAACTCACGAACGATCCGCTTTGCCTTAACCCCAGCCTTAGAAAAATGTCCTGCTTCAGGTTTATTAACATTTTTCTCTTTCTTATTTTCAAAGGCAAGTTGAAGCGAATCATACCCATCCAGCTTTTTCGTTTTTACTTGAGTAACCGCACAGGGTCCAGCCTCTATCACAGTCACCAGTACCGCCTTACCTTGCCCATCAAATATGCGGGCCATTCCAAGTTTTCTACCTATCAATCCAGCCATTACTCACACTAATTTAAGAGTGATCATCCATTCAATGTCAAACCTTAATTTCAACATCCACGCCAGCAGGCAACTCAAGCTTCATTAGAGCGTCAACCGTTTTGGGTGTCGAATCCAAGATATCAATAAGGCGCTTATGAATACGAGTCTCAAACTGTTCGCGAGACTTCTTATCGACATGCGGCGAACGAAGAACCGTGTACAAAGAACGCTTTGTTGGAAGGGGTATCGGGCCAGAAATAGCCGCCCCCGTAGCCTTGGCCGTACGAATTATTTTATCCGTCGACTTATCAATCAACCGATGATCGTAGGCTTTCAACTTTATCCTAATACTTTGTCCAACCACTAGTTACTCGCTCCCACATTAGTCAGTTTAAACAAAAACACCTCAACCCGACCCCACTAAAAACCCTTGACAGCAAAAATCACCTATTTTAGAATCTTTGTTACTACACCAGCGCCAACCGTGCGACCACCCTCACGAATAGCAAAGCGCAGACCCTCTTCCATTGCAATCGGGGCAATTAATTCAACCTGCACATTCACGTTGTCACCAGGCATGACCATTTCAACACCTTCGTCCAAATCCATAATGCCTGTAACATCCGTAGTTCTGAAGTAAAATTGTGGACGATAGCCGTTAAAGAATGGAGTGTGACGCCCACCCTCCTCTTTCTTCAAAACATAAACCTCACCATTGAACTTCGTATGAGGCGTAATTGAACCAGGCTTGGCGATTACCATACCGCGTTCCAACTCTTCTTTATCCACACCACGCAACAACAGGCCTACATTATCACCAGCTTCTCCATAATCGAGAAGTTTTCTAAACATTTCCACACCGGTGACCACAGTTTTTCTATTGGCACCAAGACCAACTATTTCCATCTCTTCACCAGTTGAAACCTTGCCTCGCTCTATACGTCCGGTACCAACGGTACCACGCCCGGTAATACTAAAGACATCTTCAACAGGCATTAAAAAGGGCTTGTCAACATCTCTGGTTGGAGTTGGGATATAATCATCAACAGCCTTCATCAAAGCAAAGACAGGTGCTGCTTTCTCCGCATCTTCAGGGTTATTAAGAGCTTGCAAAGCGCTTCCCGGAATAATCGGAATATCATCACCAGGGAATTCGTACTGAGTCAACAACTCCCTCAATTCAAGCTCCACAAGTTCCAACAACTCGGGATCATCAACCATATCAACCTTGTTGAGAAAGACGACAATATAAGGCACACCAACCTGACGAGCCAACAATATATGCTCACGAGTCTGCGGCATTGGTCCATCAGCAGCACTAACAACAAGTATTGCACCATCCATCTGCGCAGCACCGGTGATCATGTTCTTAACATAATCGGCGTGCCCCGGGCAGTCAACGTGCGCATAATGCCTTGCTTCAGTTTCATACTCAACATGCGCGGTTGCAATGGTTATCCCTCTAGCTTTTTCTTCAGGAGCATTGTCAATTTGATCAAAGCTCATGTAGTCAGCCAATCCTTCTTTATTCAATACGACGGTAATAGCAGAAGTCAACGTCGTCTTACCATGATCCACATGACCAATAGTTCCAATGTTGACGTGTGGCTTATTCCTTTCAAATTTCTGCTTCGCCATGACAATGCCTCCAAGTTTAAAACACTTTTAAAATTCTATAAATCACAACAACGATAATAACAAACTCAAGCAGCGCTCATCTGCTCCAAAATTTTCTCAGTTACAGACTTAGGCGCGATATCATATTTATCAAACTGCAAGGTGAAAATAGCACGACCCTGAGTCAAAGAGCGGAGCGATGTGGCATACCCAAACATCTCACTCAAAGGTGCCGTAGCAGAAAGAACCTGCGCGTCTTTTCTCGGCAGAATTCCAGCAATCTTCCCACGCCGACTATTCAAATCCCCCATTACGTCACCCAAATATTCTTCAGGGACAACCACTTCAACATCCATTATCGGCTCCATCAAGACAGGCTTAGCCCGTTTCGCTGCATCCTTAATAGCCATAGAGCCGGCAACTTTAAACGCCATTTCAGACGAATCAACATCATGGTACGACCCGTCAAGCAGACTCACCTTTATATCAATCAGAGGATACCCTGCAACAATACCACCTCGAATCGCTTCGCGCATCCCATCCGCACATGGATTAACATACTCACGCGGAATGGTACCGCCAACGATCTTGTTTTCAAAAACAAACCCTTTGCCAGACTCACCAGGCTCAACTTCAATCACACAATGACCATACTGACCTCGACCACCGCTCTGCCGAACAAATCGACCCTCCCCCTGAGCCTTTGTAGTTATCGCCTCACGATAGGCAACCTGCGGACGCCCAACATTTGCCCCAACCTTAAATTCCCTCAGCAAGCGGTCCACCAAAATCTCAAGGTGCAACTCGCCCATTCCGTAAATAATGGTTTGTCCTGTCTCATCATCCGAACGAACCTTAAACGTTGGATCTTCCTCAGCCAACTTAGCAAGAGAAATACCCAGCTTCTCTTGATCAACCTTGGTTTTAGGCTCAATAGAAACTGCAATAACTGGCTCTGGAAAGTGCATAGACTCCAAAATAATTTGGTCGCCCATGGCGCAAAGCGTATCCCCGGTCTTAGTACTTTTAAACCCAACACCAGCTACAATATCACCTGCACGAACACTTTCAACATCTTCACGCTTATTTGCACTCATAAGCAGAATGCGACCTAAGCGCTCCTTTTTCCCGGAACTCACATTATAAATATAACTGCCTGCCTCAGCCCGACCAGAATAAACCCTGAAATAAGTAAGCCTACCCACATAAGGGTCCGTCATTATCTTGAAAGCAAGCGCAGAAAAAGGCTCTGATTCGGCCGGTTTCCTCGAAATTTCCTCTTCAGTCTTGGGGTGAACACCAATAACCTCAGGCACATCAACAGGTGAAGGCAAGAAATCTATCACGCTATCCAATAACCGC
>JAJDAG010000002.1 GCA_029262005.1 Candidatus Zhuqueibacterota bacterium
TAAATTGTGTATCTTTGCTCATGGGTTAATTGCTTATAGGGCATTACGTGCTCCAGTTTGTGGTTTTGGTCAATTGCGAACTTAATATAATGCAATTAACCCATTTTTAAAACTGTCGCACTTGGAACTTGAAACTAAGAAATCAAAAAGCCACTAAGCCCCCAATAATAGTCTCCCAATTACAAATTGTAAATGCCTACGTTCTTACGAGTTCATTTTTCATGTAAAATTTCTCCGGAGCAAAGCTTCTGACCTATGAAACAAAACATCCTTCTTTTAGCAATCTGTCAAGCAATATTAACGAGTGCAGCTTCTTTAGCCGGCACATCTGCAGCCCTTGTGGCAAATATCCTGACCGAGAATAAAGAGTGGGCAACGCTGCCAATTAGCATTATTTTTCTTTCAACCATGCTGGTTACTTTTCCAGCGTCGCTGCTCATGCGACGTGTGGGTAGGAGTGCAGGATTTTCCATCGGGGCAATCTGCGGCCTGCTTGGGGCTTGTCTTGCCGCAACGGCAATTCATGAAAAGAGCTTTTCACTTTTTTGTCTGAGTGCAGTGGGATTGGGCTCATTCACTGCTTTTGGTCAGTTTTATCGCTTCGCTGCGGCGGATATCGCAACACCGGATTATCAAAGTCGGGCGATTGCATTTGTCCTTTCCGGAGGCGTAGCAGGCGCGTTTGTCGGACCGAACCTGGCTGCTTTAACCCGCGATGCCTGGGATACAACATTTGCAGCAACCTTTGCCTCACTGGCCGGACTCTACTTCCTTTCTTTCATCCTGTCCCGCTTCCTTGATATGCAAAAATCAAAAGTTACCGTGGCTGTTGAAGAAGAGCGCCCTCTAAAACAGCTCACCCGCCAGCCAACATTTATCGTTGCAATGTTAAGCGCAATGATTGGGTATGGCATCATGTCCCTCATTATGACCGCTACCCCGCTGGCTATGCATTTTCATCAGCACGCGTTTGCTGACACTGCGCTGGTGATTCAGTGGCATGTGGTGGCGATGTTTGCGCCTTCATTTGCGACGGGTCATTTAATTAAACGGTTCAGCGCTTTAAATATCATTTTGACCGGTATTATTGTGAATATAGCTTGTGTCGCTATCAATTTAAATGGCACAGAGATGACACATTTTGTTGTGGCGCTAGTCGCTTTAGGAATCGGCTGGAATTTTATGTTCATTGGCGGAACAACATTACTCACAGAAACCTACCATGATTCTGAAAAAGCCAAAGCGCAAGGCTTAAACGATTTTTTGATTTTTGCAACTGTGACCGCTGTTTCCTTGTCTTCCGGCGCATTGTTGCATCTCTGGGGCTGGCGAGGCGTAAATTGGGCCGCCGTGCCCTTAATAATGCTCACACTCATTATCGTTACCTGGTTTAAGCTGGCGGGAAAAAACCAGAATCGTCTGAAGGTGCTGAACACACAACCGCAAACGTGAGCATATCCACACTTGAAGATTGAAGTCAACCCTTCGAGTTTTCAAAACCTGAAGGGTTATTTGGAAACTGTGTTCCCAACCAAAATTTCACCCAACCGGGCGCCGGCAAGGGCAAGGAAAAATGCGATACCGCCGCCAATGAGCATCTTAGTCAGGCTAAAGTGAATAAAGCTAAACGGGGTAAAAAGGGAGAGGCACAACATCAGTGCCACGGAGAGGAAAGCGCCGGCTGCCGGTTCATAAATTCGAATTCCCGGGGAGATGAGACCGATTATCACGCCACCGACAAAATAGCTGACCAGATTCAGCAGACCCTGCACCAGGAATCTGAGACTGATGGAAACGTAACCGCTGACAAGGTTGCCTGCCAGGCCGCCCAGGAGAATCTCCATTGTAAGAAAAATTGCCATACTGGCAAACATCCATTTTTTAGAAAAAGGTTGACGCCGGGCATCTTGCATTTGCAACCATCCTTTCTGATTTAAACATTCTCTTCCGCGAACCACAGCGCAGCGCCTGGGCAGAGCAACTCATCGGTTTCGAAATCTCTGCCTGTTGGATTTAGGTAAGCTCCCTGTAAAAACAACTGCGCTCACCCGTATGGCAGGCAGCGCCAACTTGCTCAACCAGCAGCAAGAGCGTGTCGGCATCGCAGTCATACTTTATGGATTTCACATTTTGAAAGTGGCCGCTGGTTGCGCCTTTCAACCAGAGCTCCTGGCGTGAACGCGACCAATAGCAGGCCTTGCCGTCCCTAAACGTGGTTTCCAGGCTTTCACGGTTCATGTATGCCACCATCAAAACATCTTTGTTTTCAGCGTCCTGAACAACGGCGGGAATGAGTCCGCGATCATCAAATTTTAATTCATCGATTTTCATAGTTTTCCCCGAGTATATCTGTTGACCGAATGCTACACGCGCACCGGAATCCCGTTTTCCCGCAAGTAGTCTTTCACTTCTTTGATGCGGAATTGTTTAAAATGAAAAATAGAAGCCGCCAAAGCCGCATCAGCATGGCCTTGCCCGAAAACATCCCGGAAGTGCGACAATTCACCACCACCCCCGGAAGCAATCACCGGCACATTCACCGCCTGTGAAATTGTGCTGGTGATTTCCAGGTCGTAGCCGATTTTGCTGCCGTCACGATCCATGCTGGTCAGCAAGATTTCACCGGCGCCAAGGGCAGTTACTTTTTGCGCCCAGGCGACAGCCTCCAGGCCAGTTGGCTTGCTGCCACCGTGCGTGAAAATTTCCCAGCGACCGGGGCCAACATTTTTAACGTCAATGGCCACAACAACACACTGCGAGCCGAATCGTTTGGCTGCGTCAGAGATCAAATTTGGGTTGTGCACGGCTGCTGTGTTCAACGAAATTTTGTCGGCGCCGCGCACGAGAATCTCACGAATATGTTCCACAGAAGTCAAGCCGCCACCAATTGTGAAAGGAATAAACACCTCTCCGGCCAAATACTCGACCAAATCATAAACAATCGGCCGCTTGTCTTTTGATGCGGTTATGTCGAGAAACACAAGCTCGTCGGCGCGTTCGGCCACGTAGTATTTGGCCAGCTCAAGCGGATCGCCGGCATCGCGCAAATCTTCAAACTGCACGCCTTTGACAACACGCCCTTCTTTAACGTCCAGGCAGGGGATGATGCGTTTAGCTAACACGAAAAATGTCCTCCGGCTTGATTTTTCCCTCATAAAACGCCTTGCCTACCACAACGCTGTCCACGCCAAATGGTACCAATCCGGATAACCGTTCAATATCTTCAATCGAGGAAACGCCGCCGGAGGCTGTGACTTTCAAGCCAGTGCTCTCGGCAATTTTTTTAGTCTGCTCTGCATTCGGACCCGTAAACATGCCGTCGCGGGAAATGTCCGTGTAAAGAAGTCGGCACAGGCCCGCAGGTTTAAATTGCAGCGCCAAATCTGTAGCCGTCATGCCGGTTCCCTGCTGCCACCCATCAATCATAACTTCGCCGTCGCGTGCATCCACGGCGAGAATAATTTCACCGGAAAACCTGGTCAGGGCTTTTTCAAATTCCGCTGCTTTGCGGAAGGCCATGGTGCTGACAATGACATTCTGCAGCCCCAGTTCAAGCCAATAACGAATGGCTTCGAACGAACGAATGCCGCCGCCGAGTTGAACCGGCAGACCGCACTCCGTAACAATTTTTTTTACCACCTCCACATTGAGAGCCTTGCCGGTTTGAGCGCCGTCCAGATCGATCAGGTGCAGCTTCTGTGCGCCACATTGAGCGAATTTCCCAGCCATGTCCACAGGATTCTCTGAATAAACTTTTTGTGCATCAAACGCCCCCTGCTGCAACCGCACGCACTTGCCGCCTCTTAAATCAATTGCCGGAATGACAAGCACACTACACCTCCGCGAAATTTTTGAGCAAATTCAAACCAAATTCCTGGCTTTTTTCAGGATGAAATTGTGCCCCCAAGACGTTTTTCTGTTGGACAACGGAGCAAAACTCAACGCCATAATCTGTTATGCCGGCAACGGCTTCAGGGTCATCGGGCACACAATAATAGGAATGCACAAAATAGGCAAATTGTGAATCAGGAGAATTGGCCAAAAGCTTTGCATCGCCACACTGAACAACTTCATTCCACCCCATGTGTGGTACTTTGAGCGCCCCGGTGAATCGTCGGACAGTTCCGGGCACTAAATCAAGTCCTTTGCAGCCGCCACCCTCTTCACTGCGGGTAAACAGAAGCTGCATGCCGAGACAAATACCAAGTATGGGCGTTCCGGCTCTGGCGCATTCGACCACTGTTTCTGCCAATCCGTGTTCATTCATGCACTGCATGGCAAAACCGAAAGCGCCGACACCGGGCAGAATCAATTTTTCCGCCCTGGCTACTTCATCCGGATTAGAAGAAATGGCGTACGGGGTACTGAGATATTTTAACGCGTTACGCAAACTTTTGAGGTTGCCAACGCCGTAATCGATAACAGTAATCATGGTATAAATGGACGGATTTTTTATTTTAGCACAGTTGTCCGGGTTTCGGTGAACTGCAGCTGCGCTCTACAAACTTCCCTTGGTCGATGCCGCACCGGACCGACCTGTGTCTTCGGAAACCGCCTGACGTAACGCCACGCCAACCGCCTTGAACAGCGCCTCAATTTTATGATGCGTGTTTTCGCCATAGAGAATTTCAAGGTGCAAAGCAATCAAAGCGTTATTGGCAAATGCTTGAAAAAATTCGCGCACCAACTCCGTGTCGAATTCCCCCACTTTTTGGTTGAGCTGCCCGGAGTGAAATACGAGACAGGCACGCCCGGAAACGTCGACCACTACACGCGCCAGCGCTTCATCCATGGGTACAAACGCGGTAGCATAGCGCTTGAATCTCTGCTCATGCGGCAGCGCTTTGCGGAACGCCTGCCCAAGAACAATGCCAACATCTTCAACCGTGTGGTGCGCGCACACCTCAAGATCACCTCTGGCGGCTACATCGAGATCGAAACAGCCGTGGAAGCTAAGCAAAGTCAGCATGTGATCAAAAAAACCAACACCAGTGGAAATTTTCGATTTGCCCTTTCCCTGCAAATTCAGGGACAGAGCCACATCGGTTTCTTTTGTTTTTCGCGTGAGTTTCGCCTTCATCGTAATTCACTCTCCAGGGAAAATATCTGACAGCGCCTGCAGCAGAGCATCATTTTCAGCCGGTGTGCCCACGGTTATTCTCAAAATATTCTTGAGTCGGTCATGGTACCCGGAAATATCGCGAACGAGAAGGCCGCCCGCAAGCAGTTGCTCAAACAGTTTTCCGGCCGCCAATGGTGTGCGAATCATCAGGAAATTGGCCGCCGAAGGGAAAACCTCAATCCCCGGCAGAAGTTTGAGCTGCTGAAAAAGCCGCTTCCTTTCAGACAAAATAGTATCAACGTTATCTTTGATTAAGGACTTGTTATCCAGCAACGTCGCGGCCACAATCTCAGAAAAAATATCGAGATTGTAAGGCAGTTTTGCCTTATTCACTTCGGAGATAACCTCCCGGTGGCCTAGCATGTAGCCAATGCGCAAGCCGGCGAGCCCCATGGCTTTTGAGAAAGTGCGAGTGACAACCAGGTTGGCGTACTTGGGCACAAAATTAACTGCGGTCTCCGCATTGAACTCATAATACGCCTCGTCCACGAGAACAATGCCTGCGGTCGCTTGCAGAATCTGTTCCAAATCGGAGTTAGCCAAAACAGCGCCGGTCGGACTGTTGGGTGAGCACAAAACACAAAGGTCAATTCGTAGGTTGTGCACCTTTTCGACAATTTCTGCAACAGGAAAAGACCAGTCCGAATTAAATTCCATTGCAACTACTTCGGCGCCTGCAACCCTCGCGAGCTGTTCATAAATCAAAAAAGTTGGATTCACCAGCAGAATACGTTTGCCGGGTTGCAGTATCACATTGATCAGTGTTTGCAGCAATTCATTTGAGCCGTTGCCAACTAAAACCTGATTGGGCGCAACTCCGAGCCGGGCAGCCAATTTTGAAACCAGCGGCATATTGCCAAATCCCGGGTAGCGATTCCATGACATCGATTGAAAGGCAGCCAGGATTTCCTGCTTCAGCGCATCCGGCAGATCGAACGGATTCTCGTTCTGATTTAGCTTGATGCGATAGTCGCGGTCGCGCAGGTGGTACGCATCCATCGCACGTACTTCCGGCTTAAAAACATCGAGAAAATTTTTTATTTTCTGCACGTCACTGCCATTTGATGATTGATTAAACCCTCAAGCTCAGCGAACTGAGCGCCCAGATCAGCATTCCGCTTAAAAGCCGTTGCAGAGTAAGAAAACACCGAAGAAAATTTCAAAAAATCAAACACCGATAAAGGGGATGAAAAACGAGCGCTTCGCCCGGTGGGCAACACATGGTTGGGTCCGCCGCAGTAGTCGCCCAACACGGCAGGTGTGTTTTCTCCGAGGAAAATGGCACCGGCGTTACGAATGCCGGGAAGCACACTCCCGGGGTCCGTTGTGATAATTTCAAGATGTTCCGGGGCAATCCGGTTTACTATTTCTGCCGCCTGTTCGAGATCTTCGGCAATGATAAGAGCGCCATGTTTGCCAATGGACTCTTCAAGTATTTCTCTGCGTGCAGCTTCCGGCAAAAGACGCTCAACTGCAGCAGCAACTGAATTGGCAAACTCAGATGAAGTCGTCACACAAATAGCGCAGGTTTCAGGATCGTGCTCAGCCTGGGCAAACATGTCTCGCGCTACCCACTCAGGATTAGCGGTATCATCTGCCAGCACGACCAGCTCGGTCGGGCCTGCCAGCGCATCAATTCCGACCTGGCCAAACACCTGCCGCTTGGCCTCATTAACGAAACTGTTTCCCGGTCCGACAATTTTGTCCACGCACTTTATGCTTTCCGTGCCATAAGCAAGCGCGGCAATTGCCTGGGCGCCGCCAACTGAGTAAACTTCAGTCACGCCTAACAAGTCTGCGACAGCAAGAACAAACGAATTCGCTTTTCCGTCCAGCCCCGGCGGCGAAGCAATAGCGATGCGCGGCACACCGGCTAGTTGGGCCGGGACCACCGTCATAATTACAGTTGAAGGATAAGCAGCGCGGCCGCCAGGCACATAAATACCAACATTTTCAATGGCCTTAAATTGCATGCCGGACATACGGCCGTCCTGTACTTCCTGCCAGTCTTTGCGCGTTTGACGACCGTGAAATTTCCGCACATTAGCGATGGCCTGCAGAAACATCGCCTTTACGGATTCATCCAGTTCGGCAGCAGAGCGCTTAAGTTCTTCTGCATCAACGCGCAACCGGGTCAACTTGACGCTGTCGAACCGCTGCGTCAATGCTTTGATTGCTGCATCGCCACTTTGCCTGACCTGACTCAAAATATCACTTGTAGCGCGTGCAACAGATGCATCGCTCAGTGCCGTAGAAGTCTCAGCATTGAAAAATGCCTCCGTATTTCTATATATTTTTATCATCTGACGGCTCTTAAAGTAGTGGCCTGTTTGTAACAACCCCAACTATCGATGAATATGAAAAGTTCAGCTCAAAACTGTCCAAAAACGACATCAGTAAATAACCTTATTTAAAGGGTACTCCACAATGTCTTCCGCACCCACTTTCTTAAGCTCCGGGATTATCTTCCGAACCACCTGCTCGTCAATTATGGTTTCAAGCGCCACCCAATCACTGCCAATCAAGGGAGAAATTGTCGGCCGCTTCATAGCGGGAAGGACTTTCTGCACTTCCTCAAGACAGGCTTTGGGGAGATTAAATTTCAAGCCTACCTTTGAATTTGCCTGAATGGCGCCACGCAACAACAAAGCAATATTGTCTATTTTCTCGCGTTTCCATGGATCAGAATAAACGGCTTTACTCGTGATTAAACGAACAGTTGAAGTAAGCACCGTCTCGACAATCCTAAGTTTGTTCGCGCGTAACGAACTGCCGGACTCGGTGACCTCAACAATTGCATCGACCAGCTCCGGTGTCTTGGCTTCAGTGGCGCCCCAGGAGAATTCCACCTCTGCTTTCACGCCATTTTTAGCCAGGTATTGCTTCGTAATATTGATTACTTCCGTGGCGATAAGTTTTCCATTCAAATCCTGCACACTTTGAATGTCTGAGTTTTCCGGCACGGCCAACACCCAGCGGACCGGCCGAAAGCTCGACTTCGAATAAACAAGCTCGGCCACCTCAACAACATCAACACCATTCTCCGTGATCCAGTCTTTGCCGGTGATACCAACATCCAGTACACCATCGTGAACATAACCGGCTATTTCCTGTGCCCTAATCAGGATTGCTTCCAATTCATCGTCATCGCTTGCCGGGAAATACGAACGCTGTGTTGTCGCAAAGTGAAACCCTGCTTTGGCCATCAGGCTCAATGTTGATTCCTGCAAACTGCCTTTTGGCAAACCGACTTTTAGTTTCATGTGCTCTCCCTGAATTCTATCTATTTTTGTAAAAAAAAAAGCCCACATTCTGCAAGACAGATGGTGGGCTATTCTTACCTTGAAGGTATTTTATTAAAAATTATAGTCCCTTCATTCACCCGCGATAAACATGATATGGTGATCAGCGCCATGCAAGGCGTACTGGTTAATCCTTTGTTTTGTGCTGAAAGTTTTCATGAGAGCAAAAATATAATCAGTGTTCGCCTCAAAAGCAAGTTTTTTTACCGTAAATGTGATAACTAACATTTCTCACTTCGTTTTCTCGTTCTGGTTGGAATGAATTTTCGTGTAAATCCCCCTCCAGGCGCGCAACGCGCGCCGGAGGAGCAGGTTCAAATCGCGTTCAGCGCTTTGAACCGGGGTGGGTTCGTTGGCCAGCCACGTACTGAGTACCCACCCCTGATTCAAACTCTGCACGAGTTCGAATCTGTCCCCTCCTGAGAGGGGACTCCAGTAAATAATTTAAAAACAGCAGATTAGCGATACTATCTGAAATGAGAAATGTGAGTTATAACCTGTATTATTCTTAAATTTTGCCACAGAGACACAGAACATATTGAGAATACAGAACTTAGAACAAATACCCTCAATAAAAAAAACTTTAAGAGCGAATGAGGGTTCTCATATTTTTTAGGCCTTAATTGCTTGTTTTTTAAAACTCTGTGCTCTCTGTGCCTCTGTGGCTGATGCATAATTCAGGATAAACGATATCAATTTGTAGCGCAACATTAACTCGGCCCACCATATTCACGATAATAAGCCCGTTGTATGAGTTGATGTTCATCAGCTTCGTGTTTTGCCAACAGTTCAAAAAAACCCTTCATATTTTCGCGAAGTGCAGAAGTGATTTCGGCGTCTTGTTCACGCCCGCTCTTGAGGTTAGAAATTATTTTTTGCAATGAACCAGTCATATTTATATGTTCCCGGCCAAGCTGCTCGACTGTATGCGCTGCCTGAGGAGAAATCTCAAGGACATCATTCATAAAACCGCCTTCTTCCTCAAGATCAAAATGCTTGAGAAGCCGATTGTTAAAATCCCGGAGTCGCCACAAGAGAGCCAGGCGCCACTCAGCGTATTCTTCAACTGCAACGTCCTGTATCAACAGAGATTTCAGTGAAGCTACTTCGCGCTTTATTCCCCGATGTTCATCCTCAATCGCTGCGGCCGTTGCGGCTTTTCTGTCACTCATACCATAACCTCCTTAAAAACTTTGGATGCACGACAAAAAACATATACCCACCACTAAGATTATCTACAGGGAAACAAAATATAATACGGTTTTGTAAGAGCAAGCTGTATGCCAAGGTGCGGTGTACAATAAATTTAATGGGTTACGCGATTTTTTTTACCGTCTTGAATTTCAGGTACTGGAAAAACGAAACCGGCATTCTTAAAATTGATAATAAAAATCCGACGTGAATGATGTCATTCTTCCTCATCATCATAGTCCTCATCATCCTCTTCAAAATCATAGGTTGTAATCAGGTAAGCTATCACAGCATTGATATCCGCGGCCGAAATGCTTTTTTCCCATGATGGCATGCTGAAAGGAGGGGGCCCTTCCGGGTCGAGCTTACCTGCCGGGTTACCATTAGATATAACATCTCTGATTGCGTTGTATTGCGCCAGGACCACGGGGAACCTGGGCACGTCCGGCTCTTCATCTGCCAGGTTTAAATCGCCAAATTTCCGAATCACGTCAACAATGACGTCGGCATCTTCTTTCTCGTAGAGAAACAGCCGCTCGGCAACCAAGTCCAATTGCGGAATTTCGTCCTTGATATAGTTCGGATTCTTGACGCCACCGCTACCATTTTCTCCATGACAGGCTCGACAATAGAGCTGGAAGGTTTTTCGTCCTCGTTCCAGAAGCGCTGGTTCAGTTGCCCTGTATTCTAACAAACGGGTAACGCCGGTCTGCTCAGCCGTTAAACTTTTTAAATAAACGGTGATGGCCACAGCATCTTCGTGCGAGAAACCGTAGTCGATCATCACAGAATTTGCTGGCTGCGCAGTTGGGTAACGCACGGACTCATAAATATATGCAACATTCGGATTTTTAAACTGAGCAAGCAGTTCGGCCCGCAAGCTGTCGGTTGGCTGTTTAATGTGAAAGCTGGCATCGCCGATACCGCGATATTCCGGCGCCAAATAGCCGCCAATACCATCCCGCTGATGACAGCCGAGGCAGCCGCTGGTTTCAAAAATTCTCTTTCCCTGATTGTAATTGGGTGTCTGCGCCAGTGTGTCCGTGTGACATCGGTAGCAGTTGGCCTCAATAAAGGGTGGCAGCAATATTGGCTTTTCCCAATACTTCCCCTCATCCCAGGCACGAACATCCTCCAAAGTTATAGCCCGTCCCTGGCCATCATGGCAAATAGAGCAACCCATTTTTTCCACATCATGTTTTTCAAGATAATCACCCGGATGCGCAGCAAATGGTTTCGGAGCATCGGCAAAACGCGGATCTTCCATTGCCATGTGGCAAGACACACAACGGTCAACACGGTTCATCTCCGACAAATAGATCTGGCGCAGCCTTATCTCGGGCAAATCGACTTCCACACTATCGTCGGCCGCCTTCTCTGCCAGCATCTGACCGTACTTTATCTGGTGCTCGCGCCACTCGGCAGAAAAATTCTCATCGACATAATCGAGAATAGTAAAAAGAAAAACAGCAAACGAGGAAATATACAAGACTATTTTCATCTATTGTTATCCGCAAATAATCAAGCCACAAAAGAGCTAATGATTGGGCCAAAGTGACGGCCACCAATAAAAATTCCAATTAGGGCCACGATGAACAGAGGCAAAATATGTAAGAATTATAAACGATATGAAAAAGCAGGTAAACAATGCAATTGCGCCAATTCGAACTGAAT
>JAJDAG010000011.1 GCA_029262005.1 Candidatus Zhuqueibacterota bacterium
CAGGAAAAAAATGCAAGATCTGTACAAAATGCAGGTGCAGCAGATGTGATTTTAGAAAGCGATTTAACCCCGGCAACGCTGGCAACGGCTGTAAAGGCTCTCGCGGCGGACGCTGGAAAGCGTCAAGCTATGTCAGAGGCATCTGCAAAACTGGCAAAACCAGATGCTGCAAACGACATTGCAAGTAAAATAATGTCCATGCTCCAGGAAGGTTAATTTGATACAATATCTCGAAGAGGTGACGCCATGATAGCTTACTCTAGATACAGCAAGGAAAGCAAACCAAGAAAACGTGGGACCGGTGCGTTGAGGCGCATTGGCTTTATCTGTTTCTATTCAACAACCGCCATCTTGATTGTTCTGAGAATTGCAACCTGGCTGAACGCAGAAGAGCTCTTTACGCTGAACAGCATCGTCGTTCAGGGTAACCGCCTTGTCAGCGAACAGGAAATACTGAACATTATGAAGTCTGACACAGCAACCAACCTGTTTAAAAATAACCTGCGGCTATTGGCCGCAAAAATCAGCCGGCACCCTTACATCAAATCGGCTTCTGTAAGTCGCAGGTTGCCCGATAATCTCGTTATTCGGGTTGAGGAAAATGAGCCGCTTGCGCTGTTAAATAGCGAGCACATAACCCTTCTGGATGAAGCAGGGGCTCCATTGCCTTACACACAAACAGTGCAAGTCATTGACTATCCGGTTGTATTTAATGCAGAGATTGGTTCAGAAGCAACCACAAAAATCATTGAATATTTGCTTGCCTGCAGGCAAGAACATTTTTCTCTTTACAGTGAAATCAATGAAATTTCCTACTCAGAAGATGCTGGGCTCTATTTCTATCTCATCGACCACGCAATACCAATCGTAATGGGTAAAGACAACTTTGACAACAAGAGCACCAATTTGGTTCAAGTGTTAAAAATTCTGGAGAGTAATAATGAACTCAACCAGGTTAAAGCATTGGATCTGCGTTTTAAGAATCAAGTCATAGTAAAAACGAAACTCGGTTAAAATTATCCAAAGTCCAAATAAAGGAAGAATATCATGGGAAACATCATAACCGGACTGGATATCGGCACGACAAAAATCGGCGCCATCATAGCAGAAATCAACGGTGACATGCAGCCGAAAATCATCGGAGTTGGAACCAGTCCATCCGCAGGCCTGCGCAGGGGGGTTGTCGTCAACCTGGAAAAGACCATTCGTTCGATTAAGGAAGCCATAAACGAAGCAGAACGTATGGCCGGCATTGAAGTTGACGAGGTTTTTGCCGGCATTGCCGGCGATCACATTCGCAGTATTAACGGTCGGGGTGTGGTCGCAGTCGCGGGGCAGGACAACGAAATAGTGGCGGCTGATATTCGCCGGGTTATCGATGCTGCAAAGGCAGTTGCGCTGCCCATTGACCGAGAGATACTGCATATTTTACCCCAGGAATTTGTGGTTGATGAACAGCACGGCATCAAAGACCCAATAGGAATGTCAGGTGTTCGCCTGGAAGCCGAAGTGCATATCGTCACCGGGGCCATCACCTCTGCGCAGAACATTTACCGAAGCATTGACCGCTCTGATCGCCGCGTGCTTGATCTTGTATTAGAGCCACTGGCCTCAAGTTACGCGGTTTTAGGAAATGATGAGAAAGAACTTGGGGCGATTGTAATGGATCTTGGTGGAGGCACAACCGACATCGCCATGTTTTTTGAAGGATGTATTCGCCACACGGCAGTTGTCGGTCTGGGCGGTAAAAATGTAACCAATGACATGGCACTTGGACTTAGAACACCAGTGGACAACGCCGAAGCTATAAAACTTAAGCATGGTTGTTCAATGCACCGGCAGGAAGAACGAGACATTACCGTGGAAGTTCCGGGCGTTGGCGGCCGGCCGCCTCGCCGAATCTCAAAATCCTATCTTGTTGATATTATTCAACCACGCATGGAAGAAATCCTTGGTCTGGCCTACAACGAAATAAAAAAATCCACCTGCTATCACCTCATGACGGCCGGTGTGGTGCTAACAGGTGGCGGTTCACTTTTGGATGGAACGGTGGAACTTGCTGAGGAAATTTTCGACATGCCGGTCAAGCTAGGTGTCCCAAATGGCTTCACCGGCCTGACAGACCTTGCAAGCAGCCCAATGCATGCTACGGGAGTCGGACTGATACACTATGCTCACATACACAAAAACAACAACGATGAACTTCTAAAACAAGATGAAAATGGCCTGTTTAACTGGGTCATGGGCAGTATGCGTAAATGGTTTACAGGCATGAATCGCTACGAAACTCACTGACAGGAAAGAAGGGAGAACTAATCATGACTATGAGATTTGCATTTGACGACACAAACACACCAACGGCGAAAATGAAAGTGGTTGGTGTTGGCGGAGCAGGTGGCAATGCCGTTAATAGAATGATTGATGGCAACCTTAATGGTGTCGACTTTATCAGCGTCAACACCGATTTACAAGCGTTAGAGAATTGCAAAGCAAATGCCAGACTGCAAATTGGCCGCGTGTTGACCAAAGGTCTGGGCGCTGGAGCAAACCCTGAAATTGGCCGCAAAGCAGTAGAAGAGGACCGGGAGACTTTGTTTGAATCTCTTGAAGATGCAGACATGATTTTTGTGACTGCCGGAATGGGTGGTGGCACCGGAACCGGCGCTGCACCCGTGGTAGCAGAAATCGCCAAAGATCTGGGTGCGCTTACGGTCGGGATCGTCACAAAACCGTTCTTATTTGAAGGCCCAAAACGAATGAAACGGGCATTGGAAGGTATCGCAGAACTAAAAGAATCCGTTGACACTTTGATAGTGATTCCAAATCAGCGCCTGCTTTCCGTTGTTCCAAAAGACACACCGCTAAACGCAGCATTTCAGATCGCAGACGAAATTCTGCTGCAAGCTACCCGCGGCATATCCGACTTGATCGCGATACCCGGCCTGGTGAATCTTGATTTTGCTGACGTGAGAACAATTATGTCGGAAATGGGAGATGCGCTCATGGGTTCAGGCGTGGCAGAAGGAGAGCACCGGGCAGTTGAGGCGGCTCAACAAGCCATATCCAGTCCGTTGCTGGAAGATATCTCCATTGAAGGCGCGCTCGGAGTAATCGTCAATGTGAGTGGCAGTGAAAACATGACATTGCATGAAGTTAATGACGCAACAATGGTCATTTCAGAGGCAGCAGGTCAAGATGCAAATATCATCTTTGGTGCCGTACTGGACGACCAGCTCAATGACCAAATGCGTGTGACTGTCATAGCAACAGGTTTCAACAGGAACGGCAGACTGAGCGCAGTGGAAAATTCCAGAAAGCGAGTTTTCGAGCTACCACAGAATCCGTTGGTTGACCTGGAAGTCCCGACTTTTCAGCGACTGGCAGAAACCACAAATGTTCGCACGAATGGTGAACCAAAAAAGGAAGATACCTGGGATAAGGACAAGCCTGAGGACTATGATGTTCCAGCCTACTTGCGTAGGCGGATGAATAACTGAGTGCTTTACCGCGTCTAGCACAAAGTGCAGTGCTTAAGCATTGCACCGGGCACAAAAAAAGCATCGACTCATTGTCGGTGCTTTTTTATTTAAACGAAACTGTCAAGCCAAATTCTGACAAATAAATTCAAACTAAGCTGCCTTCACAACCTTGCCACTGCGAATGCAACGTGTGCAGACCTTAATCCGCTTTACGTGACCGTCGATCACCGCACGCACTCTCTGCAGGTTGGGCAACCAGCGTCTTTTTGTCCTATTATGGGCGTGACTCACATTGTTCCCAACCATGGGCCCTTTCCCGCAGATATCACATTTCTTCGCCATTTTGCCTTTACTCCAATATCCAAATTATCTCATAACTCAATTATTGCTAAAATGATGACTTCAACTATAAACAATTTATGCCGGAAAAGCAAGCAATAGTTTGCTCTCCTATTCCTCCAAACGAGTACCAATCACCAATTTTTTAACGCCGCTACGCTTGGCGGCATCCATAACTTTAACAACAACACCGTGAGCGACCTCCTGATCTGCCTTAAGAACAAGCGCGCCATCCTTCATTTCAGAAATAACTTTAGAAAGCGCATCCTCCAGCTTACCGATATCGAGCTGTTCTTTATTCAGAAATAGTCCGCCATCCTTGTCCACATACAGCGTATAGTCCTTTTGCTCAACGACAAGCGAATTCTCTGCGTGTGGCAGTTCTAATTTAATGCCGGGTTGCTCCAAAAAAGTTGACGACACCATGAAAAAAATTAGCAGCAAAAACAGTACATCGATGAGCGAGGTGATATTTATCAGCACTTTCCTCTTTTGCTTAACTTTGAACTGCATCGACCTGAACCTTTGTATTATTCTGGAATGAAGTTACTTTCTTTATGAGCGCTGATGAGTACTTCTCAATTTCAAGCACAAGGCCCTCAGCTTTATTGCTAAAATAATTATAAACCACAACAGCGGGAATACCGATGGATAAGCCTACAATCGTAGTAATAAGCGCCTCTGAAATGCCGCCGGAAAGCGCAGTAGCCTGACCGACACCTTGAATTGAAATCACATTAAATACTTTAAGAATACCTATTACTGTTCCAAGTAAACCTAAAAGCGGGGTAATGCCGGCAATGGTCTCAAGAACCACCAAACCTCTTTCAAGGTGGTGTACCTCCTGTCTACCCTGATCGTTTAGCGCTTCCTTTATCTCGTCTCTGGGCAGTTCGCGACTTTCCAATCCCATTCGAATAATATTGGCGAAGGAACCCTCATGCTTTTCGCAGATGGAGAGCGCAAGTCCAATGTCTGCAGGCCCTTTAATATTATCTAAAACCGAGACAATTTCCGGTACAATCACCTTGACGCGGCGTAGCGAGGTTATTTTCTCAATTACAATAGCCAAGCCTAAAACCGAGCAAAGCATAAGCGGGTAAATTATAAAGCCACCTTTGTCTAAAAAATCTAATACTTGTTCCATTGTTCTCCTGCGAAATTATTTATGAACTGAATATTTAAAAACTGCGGTCACTTCCAGATAGGGTTCCGGGAAATCGGCCGGCAATTTTTTAAAAGGTGCTGATATTTCAATGGCGCGATAGCTGGTTTCCATCAGGGTTTTGTGGCCTTTGTAATCAAGTATTTCTAACTGCTCAAGCTTACCACTTCTATGAATTCTGAAACGAACAACCGTTTCGCCTTCAATCATACCCAACCGGGTGTACGCAGGCGGTGGGAAAATATTTTGCTCAACATGTCGTTTCAGCCAAAGCATGTAGGGGGCAAATTCCCAATTGTAAGTATTGAATGACAAGCCGCCATTTCTCAACGCCCGCGATTCTTGATTATCATACAGAGCGCGTTGACTACTTTCCTTCACGCCCGCTGAACTGGTAGAAGCGGCCTTGCTGACCAAATGATCCCGACGAAAATCGCTGGCCTCTTTCCGAATGGCCAAATCCTCGACAGACGATTCTTTTTGGCGTTGCTCATCAAATTCGGTAATCTTGCTCGCGCTCGCACCATTATTTCCTTGTGGTCCGCGTTGAGTCGGCATTTCCGCTGCAAAAAGATCGCCTTGTGCAAAAGCGCGACCCGCCGGCAAATTTTCAGGCGCTTCTTCATTACGTGCCAACGCATTCTTATCCGAGAGATAGTCTGCATCCTGTGGCTTATCGGAAAGTTCGGCATCATCAGGGGTTTCGACCACCTGCGTGGGTTTTTGGCGCGGATTTTCCGGCTGCAATTCAAAAACAATCGGGTCGGCAACTACCTGACTTTCTATATCTGCGGAAAACAGGTTGAACCTCTCACCCAGTGCCCATAGTAGAAAAAGTACAATATGCAGAAAAAAAGAGGCTGAAACGGCGTATGTTCGTAGTTTACTTTTCAAAATCCACTTCAAATTTGAATACGTAGCAAATCATGGGCAATGACCACTTCACCCCGGAACTGACTTCGCGTGCAATTCAGTATCTCCGCCGCATCAAATGGCGGATAAATGTGCGTCAGTATCAACCGGCTCACATTGGCGAGCGAAGCAATCTTTCCTGCTTCAGTGGGCGTCAAGTGATTAGACACTTTTTCCTCATCTGCAAAGGAACATTCCAACAATAATACATCGGCCTCGCGGGCCAACTCAATTATACCATCACAATAATCCGTATCACCGGAATATACCAAAACTTTACCCTCTGCTTCAAAACGGTAGCCAATTGCATTGGCAGCGTGTGCCATGAACCGCGTATTTACTTTGAACGCTTCACGCTGTAACTCTGTTTCACCCAGTTCAATTATTTCTATGGGGTAAGAAGCCTCCAACATGCTCCGGCCATACAAATCAACCACACGGTCGAAGAAAGACTGAAAGCCAACAGGGCCGGCGATTTCAAGCTTCCGGGTCCGTGTGAACCCGGGCGTATTCTTAGTCGCGAATAAAAAGGGAATCAGGTCGATTGTGTGGTCAGGATGAAGGTGAGTATAGAACAGATTATCAATATTTTTGTAGGAAACCCCGGCTTGCAGGCATTTAAGCAGCGTCCCGGTGCCGCCGTCAAGCAGGCATATCTGCTCACCTGTTCGCAGGAGATAGCCCGACGGTCCCCGAGCGCTTTCGAGTGCTGCGGTGCCGCTACCTGTTACAATCAGTTCCATCCATCCCCAACCTTATAAATTCAAGAAGTCGCCGGTTGGTGCATTTTTTTAGTTCACCGCAAAAATCCAAAACCGCGACGCCAAAACTCCAACCCGAACGCCCGTCTGCAATCAGACAAACTATACAAACACCTCTTAGACAATTAAGAATCCTCAAAGATTCCTTAATAATACAAAATAGAGACGTCGTGTATTCCTCAGAAAGACTCTCGCTGGGTTTCCTGCTCAACCCAGGACAAGTAATCCAACGACCCACTCAGAACAGGGATTGCGATAATTTCAGGTACGCCGTAGCTATGCAACTCAGTCACTGTTTCAATAATCTCTTCCATACGGGAGGAGATGCTCTTCAATATCATCAGACTTTCTCTTTCATTGCAAACGGCACCTTTCCAGTTAAAAACAGACTGACACCCCTCAACGATATTAGCACAAGCGATGAGATTGTCCTTAAGCAGAGCCTGTGACAAACTCAAAGCCTCCTCCTTTGAGCTGGTCGTAACCAAAACAATAATCATGTCGGTCATGAACAAATTCCTGCAATTGTGTGTAGCTGACAAAAAAAATCAGCACTGAAGCACTGATCTTTAAATAAAAATTGTACAAACTCTACTCAAAAACGGCTGACCAGCGTGAACCGGTTCAAGGATCCAACTTCTCCGAAGGACGAAAATGAATAATCAATATCAAATTTTCTGACAACAAAGCCAATACCCATGGATACACCAGCCAGCCGATCCATGCTGGTGTCCGTTTTTTGATCAAGTCCCACTGAATTGTAACCGAGCCTGAGCCGCAACTGTTCCCTCAATCTAATCTCACCGCCAAGACGAAAATCAAGGTCTTCATCCTTGGTTTTAACCAGGGCGCCACTGACAAAAACAGGTAGATGCGCCAGTGTTTTTGATGCGCCCAACTGCACAGTCAAGGGTAAGTCATCTTTTGTCTGAATAAAAGCACTGGTTGTTGAACCGAAATTCTGGACAGCAAGCCCGATACTCAAATCCTGGCCTGGGATGGTGTAGCTTAAGCCGGCATCCATTGCGATTGCCGAAGCGGTGTAAGTATCAATCTGAAAACGGATATATTTGACATTACCACCAACCGCGAAATTCTTTATGAGAAATCTGGCATAACTTAGCGAAAAAGCCAATCCATTGGAGCCAAATTCTCCTGTATCCTCATTTTTCTCACCGCGGCGCTCGAACTGGCCAAAGTCTATAAAGTTGAGAGAAGCCGCAGCCGTGCCGCCTGAAAACGGCTGAGCGTAGGCAAGGAAGCCGGAATTAAAATCCAATAAATGATTGAGATAAGAAAACGTGCCGCGTTTTTCACCGATATGTGATAACCCAGCAGGGTTATAAGCAATATTGTGTACATCGCCGACAATGCCAACAAAAGCGCCCCCCATTGCGGCCGGTCTTGCTCCGACAAATGTGTTCAGGAAATCATAGCCAACAGCAGTCTGAGCGGCCCCAAAGTCAGACCGAATGAGTAACAAGGCAAAAACAAGGACACAGACAAATTTTTTCATAATTCTTCTCATCGATTCATCCAACTGTGAAAGTGTGAAGTCATTTAATAAATTTGTAATAAAAACACAAGAAAAAACAGCACTGACAAAGGTCCTGCCAGGTTGATAAAACGCTCAGACCTTTTGAGCACACAGGCTTTGCCGACCATAAAAGCCGGCACTGTTTCACATAGGTAATAATTGTGTATCGGTATGAAAACCCGGGCACATCTTACCCGCCAGATACTGATTGTGACTGTACTCCTTCTAAAAAGTCTCATTATTTATTTGGGTGAATATTAATGAAACCGCTCCTGGGCCTTTGTGTCATTGTACTTCTGCGAACATGCGGTATAAGTGCTGTAGATTACGCTGTTGGAGATGTTCGCCTCACAGGCAAAACGAAAATCTCAGTTCATGACAAACCAGGCATTCTGCTGACAATCGAAAATACCGGCAGTAAAGCCGTGAAGGAAGTTACCATTACCGTGAAGGCCAAACGTCGACAGACAGACGTTGACATTGCCATCGTCAAAATAGAAAAATTAGAAGCTGAGCAAGAAATAACCAGACAGGCTGTGCTCAATCGGCTGCGCGCACACACAGATTATGAATTATTAACCTATGCCGTGCGATATCAGGAAGAATGATTGCAATCTGGGCTCCTATTGTCATTTTAACGCCTGGCAGATGTTCAACTCCGGCTATTTCAACGCTTGCTCGAAAGGTGCCGTAGCCGGCCGAACAACTAAGCTGGTCATCGTAACCTGCACTTCCGAACCAGCAAATACGCCGACTTTTCCCTTGATAACTTCATTGTTGTTTTGCCATGCATTTACAAGCTTGCCATTGACATAAATGACTATCCAGGTGCCAATACATCGAAGCCGCAGATGTAAAGGGCCGGGAGGCAGGAGGCTTAACTGCAAATCCAGCGCGCTCATAAGGTCACGCTTATTCTGATAATGGTTTACAAGCGCAAAAGTACCATCCTGTTTCACATAGACTTCCAGATAACTTTCAGAGGTTTTGTCACGCTTGTAGTTAACAAATGCTCCTATCTGACCTTTTTTCAACTCCTGAATATCCGCGACCACAACTTCAAACTCGAAATCAGTCAACTCCGCACCAAGAACTGCTTTTTTGTGGCCAACCGTCTCTTTTAAAGTAAAACCATTCGTGTGGAGCACATAATCCCTATTCTCTACCAAACCCGGGAAATACCACCCCGACAGGGTGTTTACATTCAAGTCCGCGGTACTCGATGGCGCTGGTTGTAAATTCTTTCGGCGAGAAAAATCGGGTTTTATAGCAGGCAAAGTACTGCCGTTGGGAATGCTCTTACGCTGCCGATTCGGCACCGCGGGCAAACGACTACTCCCGCCAGGAAAACTACTCTGGCCTGCATTTATTGCCGCCGTATCGTCTGCAGTAGACTTCAAGTAGTTCCTGGCTTCAATCAACCATTTTTCCAAAGCCTCCTCAGAAGCGGTTAAATCGCCAGACCCGGCACCATCTTTCTCAACGACCAGAGCTTCTCGCTGGATGGGCTCGGTGAAGAACAGAGACAACAATCTCTGACTAATATTGTAGCGGTATTGGTAAGCGAAAAAACCAATACTGCCTATAATCAGTAAAATCAACGCATAGCCCAGCGCATACCTGAACCTGTAATCAGAAAGAAACGAAGCTAATGAAATCTGCTCGCGAACTGCCGCTTCAATGCTGACAACCTGTACGGTAATATTGTCATCTCCGCCCCGGCTGTTTTCCAAATCCACAAGTTCGCGGCATGCGTCTTCCGGCTGATGATTTTTGACAATTTCAAGGATTTCTTCTTTTGGCACGTTGACCAAACCATCGGTACAAAGAACATAAACATCGCCCAGACGCAACGGCGATGTTTCGAAGATATCCACTTCAAGCTCCTGATTGACGCCCATGGCACGCAAAAGCTCGGAACGCCGGGGATTGTTCTTTGCCTCCTCTTCGGTAAAAAGGCCACGACGTTGCAACTCGGCCACATAGGTGTGATCGTCGGTTAACTGTTCAATTTTATTCTTTCGAATTCTATAAATGCGACTGTCACCTACATGGGCAACAAACACGCTTTCACGCAAAAGGACCAGGGCCGAACAGGTTGTCCCCATGCGGTCGGCACTGCCTGCTTCTTCCCAGCGTTCGAGAATTCGGGCATTGGCGTTTTCAAAAGCCCGAAACAAACTAGAGTGAACATCCTCAGTTTCATCAGAAAAATAGATTTCAGGCACATAATAGACAGCCAACTTACTGGCTTCACCACCCCGGGCGTGCCCCCCCATACCATCTGCGATCAAAAACAATTGCCCTTTGTCATCGCAATAACTGTTGTTTTCTTTTGGGAAAACACCCAAACAGTCCTGGTTTTCGCTTCGGCTCATACCGATATCCGATAACCCGGAATAGTTCACCGAAAACCGTTGCGGCTTACTAACCCAGATGTTGCTTTTTGCACGCAAAGTTTCCAGAAAAGAACCAGTCGACTTATTCGCCATAGTTGAACTCCATATCAAGCAATGCTGTATTGGTGAATAAAACAATTCCTCTTATGAATTGCAACCAATCTTGCCGCTGTAGAGACGATTTCATCTTATAAGACACAAAAAAGGCTCACACAGTCATTTCTGCATGAGCCGATTGCCACAAATTCAGGATTTCATTGGCTGAAAAGAGCCACCTGTCGGAGTCGAACCGACGACCTGCGCATTACGAGTGCGCTGCTCTGGCCATCTGAGCTAAGGTGGCCAATTATTCCTAACGCGAAAAATATAACATTATTCAGAAAACAATCAAGTCTTTTCAAGTGCCTTACGGACAAAGCCGTTACTTGCTTGCAAACGAAGGCGGGCCTCTTGCGCGTCAACGCCGGCAAGTATCATGACCAGCGCAGTTTTTACATGCCCGGCTGCTGCTTTAAGTACCTTATTTGCTTCTTCGTATCCAACCCCGGTAACAATCATCACGGTTCTCTTGGAGCGTTCCTCCAACTTCCTGGAAGTCATCTGCAAATCAACCATCATATTTTCATAAACTTTGCCCAACCGAATCATCGATGCCGTGGTAAGCATATTTAAGACCATTTTTGTTGCAGTACCGGCTTTCATTCGAGTAGAGCCCATAACCACCTCAGGACCAACAACCGGGCAGATGGCAACACCAACATCCTTTTTCAAGTCCAAACGCGGTGTGCAGGTGATAAAAATGGTTCTTGCTTTCAACTTGCGGGCATGTTGAATAGCAGAAAGTACATAAGGCGTGCGAAAACCGGCCGCGATGCCACAGGCAACATCTTTTGCTGTAAACCCGCGTTGTTTCAAGTCCTCAATTCCTTGTTTTTCAAAATCTTCACTACCTTCCTGGGAGGCGATCAAGGCTTTGTCTCCCCCCGCCATAATGCCCTGGACCATTTCAGGATTTGTGCCGTATGTTGGCGGACATTCCGATGCATCGAGAACCCCGAGTCGCCCGCTCGTGCCGGCGCCAATATAGAACAGACGTCCGCCCTGTTTAAATGTCTCGACCAGCATATCAACCGCCTCAGCAATGTAGGGTATTTCATTTTCAACGGCAGCAGCAACTGTCTTGTCTTCACTGTTAATGATTCGAAGAATCTCCTCTGTTTCATCGCGATCGATTTGCATTGACGCCGGATTTCTGGCCTCGGTAATCAAATCTTTAATTTCATCAAAAATTCGTTTCTGCATCCGCTTAATACTCCTTTTTCAAACATTCATGCAAGGGTTCAACCTGCACCAACTTCACCCTTTCCACTCCAAAGGTAACTGGATGCAACACCCACAATAACAGCTGTAAAGCTACCCAGAACAACATAAAGTGGCCAGGCAATTTGAAATAACTTAATTATAACAGTCATGACCAGCAAGGCTGAAATAAAACCAAGAATTGCATGTCGCTGTTGAACATTTCTATTAACAAGTCCAAGCACAAAAACGCCAAGCAGTCCGCCATAAGTGTAAGAGGCGATTCCCAGTGCGATTTCCACAACGGTTCCCTGCAGGCCAACAAAAAGCAAAGCAGCAGCGATGAGTATTAAGCCCCAGCCAAGCGTGCAGTACCTGGATAATTTAAGGAGATGTTGATCGGTTTTACCTTTTCCCCAAAAAGGCAGATAAATATCCAGAACTGCTGCACTGGCGAGACTGGATAAACTGCTGGAAAGTGTGCTCATTGCTGCGGCGAACAGGGCTGCAACGATGACGCCGCTAATGCCGACAGGCATTTCCTCGACAATAAATTTCGGGAAAATGCCGTCCGCTCTGGACAGGCCAAGGGCTTCATAACTTTGGCCACCATAATAGGCAAAGAGCATTACACCCAATAACAAAAAAGTGAAAAACTGCACCACAACAACAATCCCGCTGATGATAATTGCCTTCTGGCCGGAAAGCTGATCTTTACATGTCAACACCCGTTGCACGATCAATTGATCCGTGCCGTGAGATGCCAGGCTGACAAATGCTCCGGCAATAAGCGCAGTAAAAAATGTGTACGGTTGCTTGATAAATTCACTAAAAGACAAATCGGTACCCAAATAGAGCCACTTAAATTTATCATCAAGAGCGGCCCACTGCGTGACGCCGGCAAAACCACCGGGCAGTTTGTTTAAAATTATAATAACGGCGAGAATCGCACCCCCCATGTAGATAATCATTTGTGCGACATCCATCCAAATCACAGAACGAATGCCACCCACGTAGGTATAAACAATTGTCAAAATGCCGATGGTGAGAATGGAAATTGCATAGAACTGACCATCCGTAAACCCGGCTAAAACACCGCTGCCTTTGATAATCAGGGCCAGGGGAATCGCAGTGGCAAACAGCCGGACCCCATCAGCCAACACCCGGGTCGCCATAAATGTAATGCTGGCCGTGGTTCGCATTTTCCGACCAAAACGGTTTCCGAGAAAATGGTAGGCCGTTTCCACTTTACCGTGATGAAAGGCCGGAATCATAAAAATGGCAACCAGAATTCTTCCCAAGACATATCCAAAGGTGATTTGTAGAAAAGTGAAATCCCCTTGATAGGCTACTGCTGGAATGCTGATGAAGGTCAGCACACTCGTTTCTGTGGCCACGATACTGAATGTGACCGCAAACCATGGAATTTGTCGGCCACCCAAAAAATAATCAGATGTACTTTTCTGGCCTCGCCCAATCCAAGCGCCAACCAAGGTTGACACTGCCATGTAAACAACCACAATTATCATATCCAATTCGGAAAAACCCATGTGTGCAACCCTCGGTTAGTGCCCGGTTAACAGATCTTTGCATTGTATGTAAAAAAAGAAATCTTTCCGCTTAATTTCTACTTTTTGGTTCTGTGTTGATCTGTGTGGGTACAGTTCACGCGTCAAAATAAGTATTCCTCACGAATTTCCCCAGATGAAACACCGATTTTTGCTAACTTTAACTTTTCTTAAACGCGGAGAACGCTGAGCTCGCAGAGTAAAAAAGTAAAGATACTATCCTGCTTAATTCACAGCACCTTTGTCATTCAGGAGTAATCTTTTTAATTAACAGCAGTTAGTTTTTGCAAAAGGACGCCTTCTGAGTGACAACCGGATGCATGCCTTTTGACCTTAAATTATGACTTAATCCGGCCATACTCTGTAAGGGTAAATATTTTTTAAAATTTAAGCATTTTTAACTCAGCGTTCTCTGCGGTTTAAAAATATGACTTTGGATTTGGCTAAATGCCTAAGTGTCGTAAATATAAAATATTACAATAAAATCATTTTGGATTTATACTTTATTCAGGCTCAGAAACAAACCGTTTGAACTCGACTGTTTCTTTGCCGAAATTGATTCACGATCCTACTTTAATTCCCTTTACTTTTTGACTCATTGAGTAATTGTGGCTCCTTTTGCAGGGTGTAGTTTTTAACAATCTTAAGCTCGTTCTATCCGTGCCAATCCGTGGCTTTCTATCTCTTTCAAACTTACCCACACAAAACGACATAGAGCCAACTTTTTTTATCGAAGATTAATACTGTCATAGCATTTCGAAATTCAGTACCGGTAAAAACAGTCACATTTCGAAGTACAAGCACGAAACCGCTCAATGTCAACTTTCATATTCTGCGGAACTTTCCTTTAAATACAAACGCATTCAAATTAAAAATAACAATCAACACCATTTTGATTGATTTTGTTAACCCGCCGTAGTATTTTAGGCCATCTTAAATATTTATTCCGGCGGTTTTGACTCGAACAATCACGGGAGGTACTGCCGCAAGAAACGACCAAATATATTCACGGCTTTCGTCTGAAAATAAAACGGAGTTCATACCTTTAAAACCCTGATTCACATTCTTAAATGGAAGGAAAACACAGTGCAACGACTAACTTTATTTCTTTGCTTGCTATTTTGCTTACCAAGCACGCAGATTTTTCCCAAAAACAAAACCGACAAAGATGACACCTTTTCAGCGGCGACCTTTAGCGGTTTGAAATGGCGAAGTGTTGGGCCGGCACTCACTTCCGGACGCGTGAGTGACATTGCCGTGCATCCGCAAAACCGCCATGTTTATTATGTTGCTGCGGCCTCAGGCGGTGTTTGGAAAACCGAAAACAACGGCACCAACTGGCAACCCGTGTTTGATGCTCAGGGCTCCTATTCAATTGGCTGCGTAAGCATTGACCCGAATAATCCATTTACAATCTGGGTCGGTACTGGTGAAAATAACAGCCAGCGCAGCGTCTCTTTTGGTGACGGTGTTTACAAATCCCTTGACGGCGGTAAGACCTGGGAAAACATGGGTCTGAAGGACTCGCAACACATCGGGAAAATTGTTATTGACCCACGCAATTCTGATGTTGTTTACGTTGCTGCACAAGGCCCTCTTTGGAATGCTGGAGGCGATCGCGGCCTTTACAAAAGCAGCGACGGTGGCAAAACCTGGAACAAAGTTCTCGAAATCAGCGCAAACACCGGTGTCACCGACATTGTCTACGATCCACGTAACCCCGATGTTTTGGTGGCTGCGTCCTACCAGCGCCGCCGCCGTGTCTGGACGCTAATTGACGGTGGTCCGGAGTCCGCAATTCACAAAAGTAAAGATGCCGGTAAAACCTGGCGCAAAATCGAAGCCGGCTTACCAAAGAAAGATATGGGCCGAATCGGACTGGCCATTTCGCCTGCAAACCCGGATGTGCTTTATGCCATTATTGAAGCAGCCCGCAAAGCCGGTGGTTTTTTTCGCTCCAGCAACCGCGGTGAAAGCTGGGAAAAAATGAGCAGTTACGTGAGCGGCAGCCCACAGTATTACCAGGAACTGGTGCCTGATCCGCAAAACGTCGACCGCGTCTATTCCATGGACACATGGATGCAAGTCACAAATGATGGCGGCAAGTCGTTTCAAAAAGTCGGCGAGCAGTTTAAGCATGTGGATAATCATGCAATGTGGGTTGATCCGACGGACGCAAATTACTTGCTGGCCGGTTGTGATGGCGGTGTTTATGAAAGTTACGATAGTGGCGCGACCTGGAATTTTAAAGCCAACTTACCCATCACGCAATTCTATCGCGTTTCTGTGGACAACGATTTTCCGTTCTACAACATTTATGGCGGAACGCAGGACAATTTTACCCTTGGCGGTCCGTCTCGCACAACAAATATGCAGGGCATTACAAATCGCGACTGGTTTGTCACACTCGGCGGCGATGGATTTGAAACGGTGATTGATCCGCAGGATCCGAATATTTTGTATTCGCAATTTCAATATGGGGGCCTCGTCCGTTTTGACAAACGCAGCGGTGAGCAAATTTTCATCCGCCCTATGCCCGGCAAAGGCGAGGCGCCGTTGCGCTGGAATTGGGATGCCGCTTTGCTCATCAGTCCCCACTCGCACATGCGGCTTTACTTTTCAGCACAAAAAGTATTTCGCAGCGATGATCGCGGCAATACCTGGCGAGCCATCAGCCCGGATTTGACACGGCAACTCGACCGCAACAAATTAAAAATTATGGGCAAAGTCCAGCGCGTAGATGCTGTGGCCAAAAACAAATCGACCTCGGTTTTTGGCAATATCGTGTCGTTGGATGAATCGCCATTACAGGAAGATTTGATTTATATAGGCACAGACGACGGCCTGATTCAGATTACCGAGAACGGTGGACAAGATTGGCGCAAAGTTGAACAATTTCCAGGTGTGGCGAACATGCCGTACATCAGTGATATCCTCGCATCACAACACAGCGCCGAGGTTGTTTACGCAGCATTTGACGCACACAAAGATGGGGACTTCAAGCCGTATTTACTCAAGAGCAGCAACCGTGGGAAGTCTTGGGTTTCCATTGCCGCCGACTTGCCCGAACGCGGCACTGTTTATACCATTGCCGAAGATCATGTAGAGCCCAACCTGCTCTTTGTCGGGACTGAATACGGTGTATTTTTCACACGCGATGGCGGGAAAAAATGGGTGCAGTTAAATAGTGATATGCCGGTCATTGCCGTGCGTGATTTGGCGATTCAAAAGCGGGAGAATGACCTTGTGGCCGGCAGTTTTGGCCGCGGCTTTTATGTATTGGATGATTACACGCCTTTGCGGCATGCCACTTCAGAAAATCTACAACAAGCAGCACAGTTTTTTCCGGTTAAAAAAGCCTGGATGTACATGCAAGATGCGCCGTTGGGCCTAAAAGGCAAGTCCTTTCTGGGTGACTCCTTTTTCACCGCTGAGAATCCGGCGTTTGGCGCCATCTTCACTTACCACTTGAAAGATGAACTCAAAACCCGCGAGCAAGTCCGACAAGAAAAAGAAGATGAAATGGTTGATGCAGGCGGCACACCCGACTATCCCGGTTGGGATGAATTGCGTGCGGAAAAGCGCGAAGAAAAACCGGTGATCCAACTCACCATTACAGATGCAGCAGGCAATATTGTCCGGCGATTAAGCGGCTCCACCAAAGCCGGTTTTCATCGCCTGGCATGGGACTTAAGGTTTCCACATTCAGAGCCAGTCAGTTTTGAGCCTCCCAGCGACAATCCATTTTCTGAGCCTTCATCAGGTCCATTGGTGGTCCCGGGCACATACACTGTTTCGCTGACCAAAGTGGTTGATGGCAAAGAAACATCGCTGGCCGCGCCGCAACGATTTGAAACCGTGCCTCTGGGCACAGCGACATTGCCCACAACCGACCGTGCAGCGCTGTTGGCATTTCAGCAAAAAACCGCACGCTTGCAAAGGGCTGTTCTTGGCGCAGGCGATGCCGCTGCTGAAGTTAAAATGCGCATCAAGCATATCAAAAAGGCCATTCGCGAAACAACCGGCGCCAAACAAGAATGGCTCAGTACAGCAATCACCCTCGAAAATCGCTTAAAAGATTTGCTGATTAAATTACACGGCGACCCGGTTATTCGCGCTCATAACGAGCCGGTTCCACCGTCCATCCGCACACGGGTGCAGACGGTTGTTAGCACTCAATGGACTTCTTCATCCGCGCCGACACAGACCAGCGTGAACGCCTATGAAATTGCCGCGAATGAATTTTCTTCTGTTCTCGAACAACTTCGTACGTTAATTCAAGTAGATTTGCTGGAGATCGAGGGCCAAATAGAAGAGGCCGGGGCACCATTCACGCCGGGCCGTTTACCGAGCTGGAAGTCGGAGTAGTAATAACTCTGTCAATTGTAATTCCCGTGTTAGCGGGACAGTTTATGTAATTTCACAACCCGTGCGCGGATGTCACCAGGATGCGAAAAGTGGGTACGGCTGAAAGTACTGTTTTCACCGTACCCATTTTTTGTTGTTTGTGATTGGTACAGAAGCCATGCAACAAAGCCGATTGTAAAGTACAGAAGCTCCACAACATTTCTCAGAAAAGCAAGCATTTGAGCGCAGAAAAAAGCACCTATAAAACCACAATTGCTGCCGTAATTAAACCGAAAACCACCTGCTGATGACAAACCAACCGGCAATAATCAAACATTTTCAAAACCGCCGTTCACTGCACAGTAACTATTTCAATATAGGTTTGAAACTCACAATATTCAATGTCACGCTTATTCTCTGGCTAACTCTGTTCCCCTACCAGTTTTCTACGCATGACCTGATGACCAACCTGCGCGATCCGGAATTGCTAAAACACATCTTTGGTGAATGGAGCCAGTGGCTGGATCTGATTTTAAACGTCATCATGTTTTGTCCGTTCGGATTCGGCGTTATGGCCCTGGGTTGGTCTGCAAGAAGAAACGATGGCCTGGGCTGGCCGCTATTCTGGGGCTTTCTTTTCAGTCTCGGCCTGGAATTGACGCAGTTTTTTTTGCCAACACGGCACCCATCTATCGCCGACATAATCACAAATTCCTCTGGCTGTTTCCTCGGCGCCTGTTTATTCAAACGCTACAAATATGTGTTGAATGTCCGAACGCACCGCTTGTTTCGACGCGTCCCTATTGCTGGATTCGGTTGCATGGCGCTTGCAACCGGCGTTATATTATTTGCCTTCAGTTTGTGGTTGCAAGGCCGCACGACTCTGGCTAACTGGGACGACAACTTCCACCTGGTCCTCCATAACGAATACAGTGGCGACAGGCCCTGGAATGGCTGGGTTGAATGCATTCAATTGGCCGATAAAGCAGTAAGTGAATCAGATGTCCAGCTTCTCTTATCCGGAAAAAAATCCGCGATGTTTGACGCGCAAACATTCTTAACAATTCAATTTGACAAAACTCAGGCACTTCCCAAGGTGAGCGGCGAACTGCCCTCCTTTAGAAAAAAATATAATAATGCCAATGCGGATAATCTGTCTTCAATTTTGGGCCATAACGATTGGCTGGTGACCGAATCACCTGCGAAGGCCCTGACAGAAACCCTCCGGAAAAGTGGACAACTCACACTATTAGTGACCTTTAATACAGCCGACACCAGCCAGTCCGGACCGGCACGCATTTTATCGCTTTCAAAGGATGCGGGCAAACGAAATCTCACATTGGCACAAGAAGGAGGCAAACTGGTTTACCGCTTGCGCACTGGCGTAACCGGTGAAAACGGTCGTTACCCGCATATCATCACGGACGCCTCTCTGCGTGCGAATGTGCAGCACCGGATCATCGCAAGTTACGATGGCAAACGACAAACCATTTATGTTGACGAAATCAGTCGCCGTCACACCATCAATTATTCCCTTGGCGCTGCTCTTTTTAGCACAATCAAAGAAACCAGTTTAAGCGAATTCAACACTTACCGGATTTCCTACGCTGCCCTTATGGCAATGCCTCTGGCTTTACTAGCCGCCATGGCCGTGCAGCGGCTTCATCTCAACCGTGGTCCGGCAAATACTCTGATGAGCGGCTACGGTTTGCTGCTGCTCCTTTTTGTGGAGCTTGGGCTTGTCATTTTTGCAAAAGACTACCGACTTGATATTGCCTCTGTTCTTTTCGTCTGGCTGTTTTTCACGGGTATATATTTGTTTCTGTCGCATAAATTTACAAACAGTTTCGAATAGGAAAAAACCAGCAGGACTCCCGCAAAATACGTTCAGCCAGGCCAGGCGCGAAGGCGTTCACTTCTTCCACGCACCGACATATTCTCAAAACCATAGTATTGCAAGTATAGCATTGGTATAAAATACATCTCCAACCAGAAACTTCAAACAGGATGTTAATTCTATCTTTCACCAATTGTTGAGAAACTGCCACAATAACCTAATTACCTTGACTCTGGTCAAAATACTTAATAAATTTTAACACTTTGGGCAAAAATGACAAATTTCTACTTGGGCCCAAAACTTATTCTCTAACTCAATCCAAACATCCAAGGAGGAAAACATGGACACCCAATCCCGTTTCACTGTGAAGTGCTTTCTGCACAAATGCCTTACCCTTCTCTTGCTGCAGTTCATATTTCTTGGCCTTGCGCCTCAAGTTTTTGCAAAGGGGGCCAGTACGGTTAAGGAAAAACGAGCGTTGGCAAGAATGAATCAGGAGTTTTTCAACAAACTCCAGTCCAGGTTCGAACCAAGTAGACAGCATGTTATTTTTCAACAAAAAATCAGAAACTACCCTGCCGGCGAAAAAATTGGTGCGTTTATCGACGCACTTTACAAGGCCGAGGCAAAAGGCATCAACACGCGTGTACAGCTCAATGCATACATACGGCAAAGACAAGCGGAAAACGCCTCTGCTGTAATTTCAGGAAACGTCACCAGAGGTGAGTTGGGGCAGACAAGCGAAATTCTCGCCTTTGACCGCACTGGTTTTTTAGCAGGCTTCTCAACCGTAGAAGCAACTACCGGTGAATATGTCATCGCCAACCTCACGGCGGGCAATTACTACGTGGTTGTACGCGACACACAGAAAAACAACTGGAGCCGGTCTGAGCTGATTGCAATTGGACGGGATGAAAAAGTTTCTTACTCAACAATCGAGCCGGTAGCAACCGAACAGCAGTTCAGCCTGGAACACCGCCTGACAAAACGAAATGATGCTGCCAGCATTCAGGGCATTGTTACAGGTCTCGACAGTTTGCCGCTAAACATGGCCTTTATCTTTGCATTTGATTTGGCTGATACCTCAATCGCCCCCCAGTTAGGGGTGTCTGAAATTGGTAGCGGCGAATACAGCCTCGACAGTCTGGCTGCAGGCAACTATGTTGGATATGCTGACTCGTATCTTAATCTCTCCATTGACCTTGGGGATAGCTCAACACTCGATATTATTCCACATCGCGGTGAATATTATGAAAATGCCGCAAGCCCGGACCTGGCAACGCCAATAGCTCTGGCTGCCTCGGAAATACGAGAAAATGTCGATTTCAGCCTGGAGGCGGGTGGCGCTATCAGCGGAAATATAAGGAACAGTTCAGGAACAGCGCTTGACTCCTTGCTTGTCATCGCAATCAAGTTCAACCTGGAAAACCTCGAAGGTTTTATAACTGAGGAATTGGATCTAAGCATGGGGTTTTCCGATGTCGCCGGCAATTATGTCCTGAGCGGCTTGTCTTCCGGAGACTACATTGTGCGAACCTTTTCTTTTTTCAATCCTGATCTGGCGGCGCTGTTCGAGGGTGGTTTTGGCAAGCACGCAGGCCAGGTGCTCGATGAATATTATGATGGCGTACAGGGTTTGCTTGGCTTTGGCGATGCCACACGTGTGACTGTCAACGAACCAGACACGAGCACAGGCATTGATTTTGATCTTGAAATAGCCGGAGCCATCAGCGGCAATTTTGTTGAACTGACCGACGGTACCCCGGTTGATGGAGAAGGTTTTGTCATTGCCTTTAACAATGAAACCGGCTTCCCGGTCCTTGCGCTGGATTTCGACACGCTGGCGACCTCTTATGAGCTGCGCCCATTGGCTGAAGGTCAATATAAATTACTCGGGGGAGTTGATTCGGACACAACTTTGTACTTACCACAATTCTACAATTCGAAAGATTTTGACACCGCCGACCCTGTAGCGGTTACACCACCAACAACAGTCACGGATATCAATTTCACCATGGTGCGAACCGGCTCAATTGCGGGAACCATCACCGGCGATGCAGAAGATATTCTGGTTTTGGTTTTTGATGCACAAACCGGTGTGAGCGCCGGCGGCTCCGATGCGAATTCATCAACAGGCGAATACAGCATAACCGGCCTTGCACCCGGAAGTTATGTTGTTCTGGCACTACCGGGAACAGTGAATTTCGCAGCCACTTACCACGGTGGCGGAACGACATTTGACGGCGCCAACACCATTGCTGTTACAGTGGCTCCGGACGCAATAACCCAGGCCGACATCACTCTAAATGCAGGTCTGGGGCTTATTACAGGAACCGTCACCGATCTCGAGGCCAATCCAGTGGCCGGCGTTATCGTTATCGCTTATGATGCAACCGGGCATGCCGTTTCAGCCGGAGTCAGTGGATTTGATCCTATAACAGATGAAATAGACCCAAACTCCGGTGATTTTATTATCCCGGGGCTGGCTTCAGGTGACTACTTTGTGCGCACATTCTCTTTCTTCCGCCTCCTGGCCCTGATTGAAGAGCAGGACTCCGACACGGATCCACTTACGCTCATCCTGGGTTTACTCTTTGATCAATCTAACCTGGAAAGTACATTTGGCATACAATTGTATGGCGATGCCTGGTACCCTAATCAGCTTATTGAAATAGACCCGGAATCACTGGACTTGTTTGGTTTGTTCTTTAGTCTTCTCACTAGCGAGGGTGATATTAGCGCGATAATTCCCTTCTTCAGCGACATTCCAGTTGGTGCCTCGTCTGTGTCTGTGACCAGTCCCGGGCAGCGGTCTGATGTTGATTTTGCCTTACCTGCGATTGAACTCGGCAAGCTCCTGACCGCTGTAGAAGAGCGACCCGACAATGGATTGGTAGCTGAAAATTTCCAACTATTTCAGAACTACCCCAATCCGTTTAACCCGGGTACGGTTATTAATTACCGTATTTCTCAGGATGCAGAAGTTAAATTAACAATCTACAACATCCGAGGCCAGAACATCAGGACACTGTTTGAGGGACGAAAAGAATCCGGCACGCACGCTGTTCAGTGGAATGGCCTGAGCGACAATGGCGCCCAGGTAGCTGCCGGCGTCTACCTCTTAAAAATGACGTCAGGGGGTCAGACGTTTTCACGAAAAATGCTGCTAGTGAAATAGAATTACATGACCACAAAAAACTCTAAGCACTATACTTTATAAGGTATAAGCGAAGCAAAGATTAATCAAGCGGGAGATTTCGTCTCCCGCTTGATTAATCAAAATCTCTCAAACGACCGCCTGATTCTTCATATAATTTCGTACTTTCGCTGCAACAAACCAACTGTATTCATATAGTACCCACGAGCCCGGAAACGCAAACCACGGAGCGCCGGCGAAGCTTGCTATGCCTTCAAAAGTCGTCGAAGGCGTCGATCGCACTCGTGCCCCTCAAATAATCGATTACACTCGACACACTAAACTTCGGTGGAATGGACAAACATAAATGAATATGAGCAAAGTTACTCCTGCATTGTGAAACTCCTTTTGCCTGGCTTTGGAAGCCTGACCCTTTCAAATCTAACATCAGGAGTTTCTTTTTTCAAATGCTACGGCGAAGTCCATGGCTTAGTATAGGAGTTTCGCTCAAAAGAGTGGCCGGACTTTCTTACAACAGTTTTTCAACTAAACCAGGGAATGAAAGATTGGGAAAGGGGAAATTTCAACCACATATCAGGCCAATTATTTGTTTACTTTTAAAAAATAGCCTCGTACTTACAGCACGATATGTTATAAGGGAAAGTAACAGAGCGAAAAATAAAGGCAGGTTGAAATTAAGGGTTTTATTCTCAAGCCAGGTTCGGGAGCAGGCACAAAGAAAAAGTCAGGTAATTCTGATATTACTAAACAGGGTACGTAATCCCTGAAAGGCATTCATTCTCACTAAAAAATCTGCGACACATTCGAAATGCGCCGCAGATCCATTTCTACTTCTGTAAAATAATTCGCCGCGAAAATTTTTGTTTCCCGATTTCCAATTTAAGAAAATATATGCCACTGCTAACGGAAATTCCGCGATTGTTATCGCCCTTCCACTTCGTTTTCTTAAACCCGGCCAACTCTGTCTTGTCAACGAGACTCTTTACCAGTTGACCACGAATGTTGTAAATCTGTAGCTGCACCTTGGTATTGACAGGCAATTCATACTGAATGGTTGTGCTCGCATTAAACGGATTCGGATAATTGGCCCGTAAAGCCGCCACTTCCGGCAACATCTCTGCTTCTCCGGTGTTGCCATTAGTCATCAACTCATCCTCGTAAAAATTGGCCAGAGAAGAACTGGTTTGAACTACAAGCTCCGGCCTGTTTGTAGTCTCATCGGACTCATATTTTGCTGCATCCGACGAACTGCTGGCCAAACCAAGATTATAAATACCGTCACCACTGATGGCTGAAGTAATATCCACTTCAATATATTGGCCGGCGCTGACCGCTCCGACAAAGCCGACGGGGGTGCCACCGACGTTCGGCGAGTTGTCCCAAACCAAACCATCTTCCTCCCATGGCGTGGTTAAGTTATCATAATTATTGGAAACAATGTAAACCGTTCCACCATTGTTGCTTCCGTCGAAGCAATAAAGACGCAGAACCGCACTCTGTACCGGGCCTGTCAGACCTGAAACATTGAAACGGAGATAGGTATTGTTTTCCGAACTCGTGCTTTTCTTGACCCGCAACTCAGTCCCCTGGCCATAATTGTTCGTCGGTCTTTCAAATCTGACAAATGCATCATCAATGGGGTTAAATGTGAACGTTGCCGGGCCAACTGCGGTGACTGTTATCGTAACAGTGGCAGCGTTTGAAGTAGCATTTAGATTATCATCTACCGTATAGGTAAACGAGTCGGTACCGCTGAAGCCGGCATTGGGGGTGTAGCTGATTGTTCCCGTAGCCCCATTTACGATGGCCGTTCCAGCAGTTGGCGGCGCAACAACACTTACCGTTGAGACATTGATCGTACCATCCGGATCTGTATCATTCGCTGTCACGTCAATTGTAACAGCAACGCCGGCGTTCGTGCTAGCGGCATCATCATTGGCAACAGGTGGCGTATTTCCTCCACCGGAGACTGCCACCGTTACGGTCGCCGCATTGGATGTCGCTCCATCGTTGTCCTTTACCGTGTAGTTAAACGAATCTGTGCCTGTAAATCCCGGGTTGGGTGAATAAGTCACCACGCCAGTCGCACCGTTTAGAGCCGTTGTACCATTGGCGGGCGTCGCAACAATGGCCACCGTGGACACGTTAATGGAACCGTCACTGTCACTATCATTTGCCGTCACATCAATTACAACCGCAACACCGGCGGTGGTGGTTGCATTGTCGTTCACGGCAACCGGTGGAGTATTTGAACCGCCACCTGAACCAACGGTCAAAATGAGTTCCGGTGAATTTGCACCCTCTTTATTATGATAAATCACACGGTCAGATGTTGTTTTATTTATCGCAAAACTATACGTCCCATTGCCTGCAACAGCCAGGGAAACATCCACCTCTGCAAACGTTCCGGCCGTAACCTGGCCTAAATTGCCCAGAGGTGAACCAGAGATGCCAGGCGCATTACCCCCATTAATTACTTCTTCCGTCCATGGACTGCTGGTGCCGTTCAGGTTATTAGAGACTGAGTAAACATCCCCGCCATCCACACTGCTGTTGGTCACAGAAAGTCTGAGTAGTGCGCTCTGCACGGTCCCACTGACACCTGTAACGTCGAATTTGTAGTAAACCTTAAACTTGGCGATCTCGACTTTTGCCGTCTCCTTTGGCCCATAATTGGAACCCGGCTCCGTGACTTTAACTTGATTGTCGTCGGTGGGTTGGAAGCTCAATGTTTGGCCTCCTCCGCCACTACTCACAGTGACTGTAACCGTGGCAGCGTTAGAAGTCGCGCCCTGATTATCCTGAACTGTGTAAGTAAAAATATCGGTGCCGCTGAAACCGGTATTCGGTGTGTAAGTCACAACACCGGTCGTGCTACTTACTGATGCCGCCCCATTGACTGGTTGTGCTGTAATATTCACAGTCGTTACATTTATACTGCCATCGCTATCCGTGTCGTTTGCTGTCACATCTATAGCGATTGCAGCGCCAGCCGACGTGGTAGCAACATCATCGAGTGCTACCGGTGCTACATTGCCCGAACCAACTGTCACGGTGACCGTCGCCACATTAGAAGTCGCGCCCTGATCGTCTTGAACTGAGTAAGTAAAAGTGTTGGTGCCACTGAAACCAGAATTCGGGGTGTAAGTCACAACACCGGTCGTGGGACTCGCTGAGGCGGAACCATTGGCTGGTGGGGTTGCAATATTTACAGTCGTAACATTTATACTGCCATCGCTGTCTGTATCGTTGGCGGTTACATCAATGGCAATGGCTGAGCCCGATGGTGTGGTTGCAAAATCATTATTCGCTACCGGCGCTTGATTGCCGCCGCCACTACCGGTTTGAATAACCAGTTGCGGTGGTGTCAAACCCTCCTTCGTAAAGTATTTTACTTGATTCCCTGAGAGGCTGCTGATACAAAAACTATAAGTCCCGTCACCGCTGATGACGCTGCTAACATCCAATTCCACAACCTGGTTCGGCACTACAACGCCTAGTGAACTCAATACCCCACTGCTGGTCGTCGGGGCATTACTGCTGGTCAAAACCGACTCTATCCAACCACCGCCGCCGGTTGAAAAATTATTCGACGCTGCGTAAATATCGCCACCGCTCGGACCACCGTCTGATGTGCCGTCCGTTACCTGCAAGCGAACCACTGCACTCTGTACCGTGCCGCTCAGACCACTTACTGTAAATTTCATGTAGGAACTAAACGAGCCGGACTCGACCTTCATTGTTGATTTCGAACCATAATTTTTTCCACCGTCGGTTAATTTAACCTGACCATCGTCGGTGGGCTGGAAGCTCAATGTTTGGCCGCCACCGCCACTACTCACAGTGACCGTAACCGTGGCAGCGTTAGAAGTCGCGCTCTGATTATCCTGAACTGTGTAAGTAAAAATATCGGTGCCGCTGAAACCGGTATTCGGTGTGTAAGTCACAACGCCGGTCGTGGGACTCGCTGAGGCCGTGCCGCCCGAAGGCTGCGTTGCAACAACAACTGTGGTGACATTAATACTGCCGTCACTATCCGTGTCGTTGGCTGTCACATCTATAGCGATTGCAGCGCCAGCCGGCGTGGTAGCAACATCATCGAGTGCTACCGGTGCTACATTGCCCGACCCAACTGTCACGGTGACCGTCGCCACATTTGAAGTCGCACCCTGATC
>JAJDAG010000101.1 GCA_029262005.1 Candidatus Zhuqueibacterota bacterium
TGCGGGTTCAATTCCTGCCTCACCTGCTATCTGTGTTGTTCTGCTAACCTTATTAGTGTAAAGTTGATATGAATCTTTTTGAGAAAGTTTAAAAGTTTTTCTCGGACGTCAATCAAGAGCTGGCTAAAGTAAATTGGCCAACTTATGATGAGTTGCGGGGCTCGACAATTATTGTGATTGTTTTGTCTCTTGCCTTTGTTGTGTTTATCTTTTGTACTGATTGGGTTTTGACAGAAATCCTGAAGAAGATATTTTAGGTGCCACGTTGGGCGATATAGAGTTGAAATGGTATGCGATTCATGTTCTTTCCGGGCATGAGAAGAAGGTCAAGGCATATCTTGAGAACGAGATAGCGCATAGAGACCTTGATGAGTGCATCACGCAGGTGCTTATTCCATCGGAAGAAGTGACTGAGATGCGTGAAGGAAAGCGCCGTGTGAAAAACAAGGTCTTTTTCCCGGGATATATGCTTGTTGAGATGGCGTTGGATAAAGGTACCCAGCACTTGGTTTTAGACACGCCAAGTGTTACAAATTTTGTGGGGCCGAAGAATCAACCTCAGCCTTTAAGGCAGGAAGAGATCGATCGGATTCTGGGTCGTGTTGAGGAGAGTGTTGGTAAGGAGGTTGTAGATATCCCTTTCAGGGTCGGTGACCCAATCAAGATTAATGATGGGCCGTTTACCGATTTCACGGGTTTTATTGAAGAGATCAATAGGGAGAAGAAGAAGGTGAAGGTGATGGTGAGTATATTCGGTAGGTCTACGCCGGTTGAGTTGGATTTTTTACAGGTTGAGCCTGAAAAATAGATTGAAAGGAGTGTTTTTTTAGATGGCAAAGAAGGTTTTGTCTACGATTAAGTTACAGATTCCAGCAGGAAGTGCTAATCCTTCGCCACCTGTCGGCCCTGCTTTGGGTCAGGCTGGAGTGAATATTATGGAGTTTTGTAAGGCATTTAATGCCAAGACGCAAGATAAGCAGGGGTTGATTATTCCGGTTGTAATCACTGTTTATGCTGATCGCTCGTTTACATTTATAACAAAATCTCCGCCGGCAGCCGTTTTGCTCAAAAAAGCTGCTGGACTTGAGAAAGGTTCCGGTGAGCCAAATCGTGATAAGGTTGGCACCGTGAATCGTGAGCAGGTGAAGGAGATCGCCGAAGCAAAGATGCAGGATTTGAATGCGAACGACATTGAAGCTGCGATGCTAATGATCGAGGGTACAGCAAGAAGTATGGGAATTTTGGTAGAATAACTCTAACCTAGGGATAATATGAAGCGCGGTAAAAGATATGAAAAGGTCGCGTCCTTGGTTGAAGCTGGCAAGGATTACGCCATTGACGATGCGATTGAACTTGTCAGGAAAGCGGCCACAGCAAAGTTTGATGAGTCAATTGAGGTGGTGGTAAATCTGGGTGTCGATCCCAGGCATGCAGACCAGGTTGTTCGTAGCACAGTCTCTCTTCCTAATGGAACTGGCAAGGAAGTACGTGTTCTTGTGCTTACAAAGGGAGATAAAGAGGCTGAGGCTGAAAAGGCTGGTGCCGATTATGTAGGCTTTGATGACTACATAAAAAAAATCGAGGGTGGTTGGCTTGAGTTTGACGTGATGGTGGCAACGCCGGATGTAATGGGGGTGGTTGGTAAGTTGGGTCGCGTTTTGGGGCCAAGGGGTTTGATGCCAAATCCAAAAAGCGGAACAGTTACTCAGGATGTTACCAAAGCTGTAACAGAGTTGAAGGCCGGAAAGATAGAGTTCCGGGTTGATAAGTATGGTATTTTGCACGTTTCAATTGGACGTGCTTCGTTTGAGGCAAAGGCGCTGCGTGAAAATCTTTTGGTCTTTCTCGAGACAGTTATTAGATTGAAACCCTCTGCTTCAAAAGGGCAATATCTCAAAGGTGTGGTTATGTCCAGTACAATGGGCCCTGGGGTTCGGCTGGATCGTGGCGCTGTGCTTAGCGAAGTGAAATAAGCGATAATTCGGAATTTAATTTAGGAAGACATGGCATGCCTACTCCTGAAAAAGAAGCCGTAGTTGCAGAGGTTGCAGAGCAGCTACAGCAGGCAAACAGTATATTTTTGACTGACTTCACAGGTTTGAATGTGCAGGAGTTGGGTGAACTGCGCAAATCGTTTAGAGAAGTTCAGGTAAAATATCGAGTCGTAAAAAACACCCTGACCAAGCTTTCTGCAAAAGAAGCAGGTTGTGATGACTTGGTTGAGTATTTTATTGGTCCAACGGGACTTGCTTTTGGTATGGATGACCCTGCCGCGCCGGCAAAGGTTATTCGGGATTTTGCAAAAAAGAATGATAAACTAAAGGTTCGGGCATGCCTTTTCGAAGGTGTTTTGTTTGGTGAAGAGCGTGTCGCTGAATTGGCTGATTTGCCGTCTCGTGAGGGTGTTCTTGGTCAGTTGGTTGGGGTTTTGCAGGCGCCGGTCTCCAATTTGGCATTTTCGTTAAATGGCATCCTTTCAAAGTTGGTTTATGCCCTGGATGCGGTAAAAGAGCAAAAAGAAAGTTAATGAACTTGTATTTTAAGTTATTCCTTATATTTATTGGAGGTTATGATGGCTGAAGCAAAAGAAGTCAAGGCAAAAGAAGAGAAATCTGCGAGCAGCAAGGGTGTGACCCAGCTTCTTGACAAGATAGAGAAAATGTCTGTTCTGGAACTGTCCGAGCTGGTAAAGGCGATAGAGGACAGATTTGGTGTGACTGCGCAGGCGCCTGTGGCTGTTGCTGTAGCTGGTGGTGCGGCTGGTGCTGCGGTTGAAGAAGCTGAGGAACAGACTGAGTTTGATGTTGTTTTGACAGGTATTGGTGATAAGAAAATTCAGGTTATTAAAGTTGTAAGAGCTGTTACAGGTCTTGGGCTTAAGGAAGCTAAGGATTTGGTTGATGGCGCTCCGAATGCTGTAAAGGAGGCTATTGCTAAAGATGAGGCTGAAGGCATCAAGAAGCAGTTGGAAGAGGTTGGAGCGACTGTCGAGGTCAAGTAGTCGTACTTAGGGATTATTAACAGCTTTTAGGTGTTTCTTTATGCAAAGTGTTGGCAGGAAGTCATTCTCCCGATTGACGCAAGTCATAGATCTTCCGGACTTGCTAGATATTCAGTTACAATCATTTCACGAGTTTCTGCAAGATCACAAGCGACCAGTTGAAAGAAGCGACACTGGCCTAGAGGCCGTTTTTCGCAATATTTTTCCAATACTGGACAGTCGTGAGAATTTTTGTCTCGAATTTGTGGAGTACTATGTCGAAAAACCCAAGTATGATCTGCTCGAGTGTCAGGAGCGTGGTGTTACTTATTCCGTGCCCCTAAAGGCCAAGCTGAAGTTGTCTGTTAAAGATGAATACAGCGATAGCAAGGAATTTGTTGACACCATTGAACAGATTGTATATTTGGGGAACATACCCTATATGACGAATCGGGGTACGTTTATTATTAATGGTGCGGAACGGATTGTCGTTAGTCAGCTTCATCGCTCGCCCGGAGTTTTCTTTGATGAACTCATCCATCCGAATGGCACCAAGCTGTATTCGGCCCGTATAATTCCATTGCGAGGTTCTTGGGTTGAATTTACAACTGATATAAATGATGTACTTTATGTTTATATTGATCGCAGAAAAAAATTCCCGGTTACCATGCTTCTCAGGGCCTTGGGGTATTCTACCGACAGGGATTTGCTCGATTTATTCGGCCTCGTTGATGAACTAAAGGTTAGGGGAAAAGATTTCATTAAGGCCGTTGGTAGAATCTCGGTTGTTGATGTGATTAACAAAGATACCGGCGAGCTTCTCGTTGAAAAAAGTGCTGAGTTGACAGAAGAAAGTATTGCAGCGCTCAAAGAGGCTGGTATTGCCACGATTCGGGTATTGAAAACCGATAGTTCACTCGGCCCGGAGGTGTTGAGTAATACCATGCGCAAGGACGTAACGACGTCTGAGGCTGAAGCGCTTGAGGCGATTTATCGGCATTTGCGCTCAGGTGATGCGCCTGATCTGGATACGGCCAGAGGACTTATCGAACGTATGTTCTTTAACCCCAAGCGATATGATCTTGGTCAGGTCGGACGCTACCGTGTAAATAAGAAACTATCCTTAGATATTCCAATTGAGACCACCGTTCTTACCAGAGATGATATTGTTGCCATAATTAAATACTTGCTTGAATTGCGTGCCGGCAAGCGCGGTTCAGACGACATCGATCACCTTGGTAACAGAAGGATTAAAACGGTTGGTGAGCAGTTGTCCGGACAGATGACACTCGGCCTCTCACGGATGGCGCGCACCATCAAAGAGAGGATGAACTTGCGTGATGGCGAAAATTTGACACCGCAGGATCTTGTCAATGCCAGAACGATTTTTTCGGTGATCAACACTTTTTTTGGTACGAGCCAATTGTCTCAGTTTATGGATCAGACAAACCCGCTTGCTGAGATGACTCACAAACGCCGCCTGTCTGCGTTAGGCCCTGGTGGTTTAACGCGTGAGCGTGCCGGGTTTGAGGTTCGTGATGTTCACTACACGCATTACGGCCGGTTGTGCCCAATTGAGACGCCGGAAGGCCCAAATATTGGTTTGATATCTTCATTGACTACTTTTGCCCGAATTAACGATTTTGGGTTTATTGAAACGCCTTACCGCCGCGTGGTTAAGGGCAGAGTCAAAAATGTAATTGACTATCTGAGTGCTGACGATGAAGATCAATTTGTAATTGCTCAGGCGAATGCGCCTATTGATGAGAAAGGTAATTTCCAGAAAGATCGTGTAAAGTCCAGATTCCGTGGTGATTTTCCCGTTGTGGAGCCACCGGAAGTGCATTACATGGATGTTTCTCCAAATCAAATTGTATCAGCCGCTGCTGCACTTATTCCTTTCCTCGAACATGATGATGCAAACCGTGCTCTGATGGGTTCAAATATGCAGCGTCAGGCAGTGCCGCTTTTGAAGACGGACTCCCCTCTTGTAGGTACTGGAATGGAAGCCAAAGTTGCCATGGATTCTCGGGCAATGATTGTTTCTGAGGTTGACGGTGTCGTTGCGAGGGTAAGTGCAAATGAAATTGTCGTGCGTAAACGTGTACGCTCTGCGCGCAAAGCAGCGAAAAACGACAATCTTATGGATTATGATGACACCGAATTTGTAAGCTACCGTCTGATAAAGTTTTCCCGCACCAATCAAGACACTTGCATTAACCAGCGACCCATTGTTTCTGCAGGTCAAGATGTGAAAAAAGGGCAAGTTCTGGCCGATGGCTGTGCTACCGAAAACGGCGAACTGGCTCTTGGGCGCAATGTGCTTGTGGCTTACATGCCGTGGCTTGGTTATAATTATGAAGATGCTATCGTCATGTCGGAGCGGGTGGTTAAGGAAGATATTTACACGTCAATTCACATCGAAGAGTTTGAGCTTCAAGTTCGCGATACCAAACGCGGTGAAGAAGAACTCACTCGGGAGATTCCGAATGTAAGTGAGGAAACGACCAAGGATCTTGATGAAAATGGCATAATACGTATTGGGGCCGAGGTAAGGGCCGGCGATATTCTCGTTGGAAAAGTCACGCCAAAGGGTGAGACTGATCCGACACCGGAAGAGAAGTTGTTGAAAGCAATTTTTGGCGAAAAGGCCGGTGATGTTAAAGATGCGTCACTCAAGGCTTCTACCGGAATGAAAGGTGTCGTTATTGACACCAAGCTTTTTACGCGCAAGAAAAAAGATCCTAAAACAAAGAAGCAGGATAAAAAGAAACTTGATGCAATTGAGCAGTGGTACCATAACGAGTTGGAGCGGATTGAACGGCTCCGAAACAGCAAGTTTATCAACGTTCTTTCCGGCGTTAAATGCAGTAGCATTCGCGATAAAAATAGTGGTGAGATCTTAATAAAAGCCAATACTGTTCTCAGTGAAGAGAAGCTAAATTCAGTAGGGTTTGATGCTCTCGATTACAGCGAGGGACTAACGTCCGACTCAGAGGTGAATGAAAAAGTTGCCTCAGTCTGGTCTGGATACCAACTCGCACTGAGTGAACTTGAAGAAGAGTTTGAGAACAGACGGTTTAAGGTCGAAGTCGGCGATGAGTTGCCGCCCGGGATTGTCCAGCTCGCGAAAGTTTATGTGGCAAAGAAACGCAAGTTAATGGTTGGCGATAAAATGGCAGGTAGACATGGGAATAAGGGTGTTGTGTCCAAAATAGTTCCTATGGAAGATATGCCTTACCTTCCGGATGGGACGCCGGTTGATATCGTTTTAAATCCGTTGGGCGTGCCTTCCCGCATGAACTTGGGACAAATATTTGAAGCAAATCTAGGGTGGGCTGCTTTTCATTTAAATACAAAATTTGCAACACCTGTGTTTGATGGCGCAACCTATGATGAAATTATCGAGAAGATGCAAGAGGCGGGTGTTCCCGAGTCAGGAAAAAGCGAATTGTATGATGGTCGTACAGGAGAGAAAATCGATAACCCTGTAACCGTTGGTCATATTTATATCTTGAAACTCTCTCACCTGGTGGAAGATAAAATACATGCCCGCTCTATTGGGCCGTACTCTTTGATCACTCAGCAGCCGTTAGGTGGAAAGGCTCAATTTGGTGGTCAGCGTTTCGGCGAGATGGAGGTTTGGGCCTTAGAGGCGTATGGTGCCGCTCATACGTTGCAGGAAATCCTTACAGTGAAGTCTGATGATGTGCGCGGTCGCTCAAAAGTTTACGAGGCAATCGTTAAAGGTGATAATTTGCCTGAACCGGGTTTGCCGGAGTCGTTCAATGTATTAATTCGAGAACTACAAGGTCTCGGGCTTGATGTTGAACTGCTCGACACTAGCAACGGTGTGTCTTAGTTATGTGTATGAATTCAGATAACAGTCACCAATCTCTAACTTGGAGGTGGGACTTTGGCTTATTTTAGTAGACAAGAAACAGCCCCCCAAAAGCCTTTTGATGCAATTTCTATCAGTTTGGCTTCTTCTGATAAAATCCTTGAACGTTCGTTTGGGGAAGTCACGAAGCCTGAAACAATAAATTACCGGTCGTTTAAGCCTGAAAAAGACGGCCTGTTTTGTGAGAAAATTTTTGGACCCGTCAGGGATTGGGAGTGCCACTGCGGCAAATACAAGCGTATTCGCTATAAGGGCATTATTTGCGATCGATGCGGTGTTGAGGTTACCACAAAAAGCGTAAGGCGTGAGCGTATGGGGCACATATCGCTCGCTGTACCTGTTATACATATTTGGTTTTGGAAGTCACTGCCATCCAAAATCGGCTATATTCTTGGTATGAGCGCCAAGGAGTTAGAACGCATTATTTACTACGAATCTTACGTGGTTATCGAACCCGGTAACAGTGGGTTTGAGAGAAAAGAGCTGATCGGTGAAGAAGATTATTTTCGCATCACCTCAGAAGCTTCAGAAGCAACCGCTGATGATAATGGTGATGAAGAGCCGGCTGAGTTTGTCGCTAAAATTGGCGGAGAGGCTGTTCTCGAACTTCTTAAAAAGACAGATATTCAAGCTCTTTCCGTGGACCTGCGACACCGCGCACAAGACGATAAATCCCTACAGCGCAAGGCCGATGCTTTAAAGAGACTTAGAGTCGTTGAGTCTTTCAAGAAAAGCACAAACAGACCGGAGTGGATGGGCATGTCTGTCATCCCGGTCATTCCACCGGAGTTGCGGCCTCTGGTACCGTTAGAGGGTGGCAGGTTTGCAACCAGTGATTTGAACGATCTTTATCGCCGTGTTATTATTAGAAACAACAGGCTTAAGAAGCTGATGGAAATTAAGGCACCTGAAGTTATTCTGCGAAACGAGAAGCGGATGCTCCAGGAAGCCGTTGATGCGCTTTTTGACAATGGCAGGAAGTCGGCTGCAGTACGAGGGGATGGAAATCGTCCGCTCAAATCGCTTTCTGATATGCTTAGAGGAAAACAGGGACGGTTTCGGCAAAATCTTCTTGGTAAACGTATCGATTATTCCGGCCGTTCGGTTATTGTTGTCGGGCCTGATCTGAGACTTCATGAATGTGGTCTGCCTAAAGACATGGCCCTGGAGTTGTTTAAGCCGTTTGTTATTCGAAAGTTGGTTGAGCGAGGCTTGGTTAAGACAGTCAAAAGCGCGAAAAAACTCGTTGACCGACGTGGGTCTGAAGTGTGGGATATTCTCGAACAGATTATAGATAACCACCCAGTCCTTCTTAATAGAGCACCTACTTTGCATCGACTCGGCATTCAGGCGTTTCAGCCAATTCTAATAGAAGGAAAAGCCATTCAGGTTCACCCGCTTGTATGTGCCGCCTTTAATGCGGACTTTGATGGCGATCAAATGGCAGTACATGTTCCGTTGTCCTACTACGCACAAATTGAGACACGGATGTTAATGTTAGCAAGTCATAACATATTGTCTCCTGCGAGTGGACGTCCGCTTGCTATTCCAAGTCAGGACATTGTTCTCGGTATCTACTATTTGACAAAAGCTAAATCTGGTGCGCTCGGTGATGGCTCGTCATTTTCGTCTGTTGAAGATGTACTAATTGCATATAATGATCGCAAGCTCGCTTTGCATGCGAAGATCAAAGTTCGTATCGCTGGTGAGTCGATTAAAACGACAACAGGACGTGTCGTGCTTAATTCAGTTCTGCCGGATGAGATTCCTTTCGTAAACGAGCTTTTAACTAAACGTCGTTTAGAGGATATTGCGGCAGACGTTTACAAGGAATTTGGCAACCAGCATACTGCTCTGGTTCTTGATGAGCTGAAGAAACTCGGTTTTGAATATGCCATGCGCTCTGGTGCTACGGTTGGCATTGAGGATGTCTTGATTCCAAAGGAAAAGCCCGAACTTCTGGCTGCGGCGGTTAAGAAAGTCAATGCCATTCAGAAACAATACGAGCAGGGTGTGATAACCGATGGAGAGAGATATAACAAGATAATTGATATCTGGACTCACACGACTAGTAATATATCAGACCGCCTTTTCTCTCATTTGGAGAAGGAAAACGAAGGTTTTAATCCTATCTATATGATGGCTGATTCGGGTGCGCGTGGTTCCAAGGAGCAAATTCGACAGTTGGCTGGTATGCGTGGATTAATGGCCAAGCCTCAGAAGAAAATGACCGGTCAAATGGGTGAAATTATCGAGAACCCGATTACCGCTAATTTTAGAGAAGGACTTTCCGTTCTCGAGTATTTTATTTCAACTCACGGTGCCAGAAAGGGCTTGGCTGATACAGCCCTGAAAACAGCAGATGCAGGCTATCTTACCAGACGTTTGGTGGATGTTGCTCAAGACATTATTATTACTGAAATCGATTGCAATACAATTCTTGGTTTGCGTATCGGCGATCTGAAAGAAGGTGAAGAAATTATCGAACCGCTGCGAGATCGAATACTCGGTCGCGTGGCAGTTGAAGATGTCTTCGACCCGGCGACGCAGGAGGTTATCACCGAATCAAACACGCTCATCGATGAGGAAATGGCAGATAAAATCTCCGACAGCGGGATTGAAACAGTTCGGATTCGGTCTGTTCTAACCTGTGAATCGAAGAGAGGGGTTTGCGCCCTTTGTTACGGACGGAATCTTGGTACCGGCAATATCGTTAATATTGGAGAGGCTGTAGGTGTCATGGCAGCGCAATCTATTGGTGAGCCAGGCACGCAGCTTACGCTTCGTACTTTTCATATTGGTGGGACGGCATCCCGTATTGCCGCTCAATCTCAAGTTGCTGCGAAGCAGGGCGGTCGCGCTAAGTTTACCAACATCAAGTCAGTGACACAGGCCAATGGCTCAGTAATCACTGTTGGACGGAACGGTAAATTAGAGATCGTTGATGACAATAATCGTGTTTTGGCGCAATACATCGTGCCGTATGGCGCTCAATTAGCGGTTAGTGATGGCGTTGAGCTTGTGAAAGGCGCTATTGTTTTCCACTGGGATCCATACACTGCCAGTATTATTGCCAATCATGATGGATATGTCAAATATGTTGACCTTATTGAAAAGGTCACTTTCCGTGAAGCACTTGATGAGACCACAGGATTAAAGCAACGTGTTATTATTGAGACGCGAAATCGCAGCTTAAGTCCGCAGTTGCATGTTTTGGATGAGGATGGAAACAGACTGGGCAATTATATTGTGCCAACCCGTGCACATCTTCAAGTAAAAGATGGTAAAAAAGTACTTGCTGGTGATGTTCTTGTTAAAATGCCTCGTGAGATTGCCAAAACTCGAGATATCACCGGTGGTCTTCCGCGAGTAGCTGAGTTGTTTGAAGCGCGTAAACCGAAAGAGCCCGCTGTTGTCACTGAGATTGACGGTACTGTTCAATTTGGTGAAATCAGGCGTGGCACTCGGAAGATCATTGTTACCGCACAAGATGCACAAGAAGAAAAGTTATATCTGATTCCTTATGGAAAGCACGTACTTGTTCATGAGGGTGATTATGTTCAGGCTGGCGAAAAACTTTGCGAAGGAAGCATTTCGCCTGAGGATATTCTTAATATCATGGGGCCGAACAAGGTTCAAGAATATCTGGTTAATGAAATTCAGGAAGTTTATCGACTTCAGGGTGTGCGTATCAACGACAAACACATAGAGGTCATCGTACGTCAGATGTTGCAAAAAGTCAAGATTGAGGATCCAGGGGATACAAAGTATCTTGAGGGTGATCAAGTTGATAAAATTTCTTTTATGGATGAAAATGAAAAAGTCAAGAATAGGCGGGTTGTTGTGGAAGCGGGTGAGTCCAAATTCGCAGAGGGCGAGCTTGTCGATAAGGATGAGCTTAAGCGCGAGAAGGAAAAGCTAAAAGAAGCCGGACAGGACTCTGTTGTCAGTAGGCCTACACAGCCTGCAAAGTTTCAGCCACTGCTTCTTGGTATTACTAAAGCATCTTTGACGACCGAGAGTTTTATCTCGGCGGCGTCTTTTCAAGAAACAACGCGCGTGTTGACTGATGCCTCAATTGAAGGTAAGGTGGACCGCTTGTTTGGCCTGAAGGAAAACGTGATTATGGGCCATCTGATTCCTGCAGGAACAGGGCTGAACAAATATAAGCGATTGCGTGTTCAGGCGCCTACTGTTGATGAAGTTCCGGATGATGCTTCAGAAGAAATCGATGACCAGTATAAGGCAGCGGTAGGGTAATTTCGTGTCTGAAAAATCCTCTTTAAGAACAAAAAATAGTTGCTTTTTTATCAGACGTTTGTTATATTAGCATTCTGTAAATTTAAGGAAAAAGTTTTGCCAACAATTAATCAGCTTGTAAAATTTGGTAGAAAAAGAGTTGTCAAAAAAGGTACTGCTCCGGCTTTGACGGGTTCCCCTCAGCGACGGGGTGTTTGTACTCGCGTGTATACGACGACTCCTAAAAAACCTAATTCTGCCTTGCGCAAAGTAGCAAGAGTCAGGTTGACAAATGGTTTTGAGGTTACTGCATACATTCCCGGAGAGGGGCATAATTTGCAGGAGCACTCAATTGTTTTGATTCGTGGTGGCCGTGTGAAGGATTTGCCGGGTGTGCGCTATCATATTGTTCGTGGTGTGTACGACACGAGTGGTGTGCAGGACCGGAATCAGAGTCGTTCGAAATATGGTGCGAAACGTAAATCTTCGTAAGAGTTGATATAATATGTCAAGAAGAAATGCTGCAGAACAACGCGTTGTAATTCCAGACCCAAAGTATAAAAATGTTTTGGTTGCAAAATTTATTAATGGGTTGATGGAGCGGGGTAAGAAGAGTATTGCGGAAACGATATTCTACTCTGCTGTGGATATTATTGAGGAGAAGACCGGAAAGAATGGTTTGGAGATTTTCGAGAAGGCAATAGAAAATGTCAAACCAATTCTTGAGGTTCGCTCTCGCCGGGTTGGTGGTGCCACTTACCAGGTGCCAATTGAAGTTCGTGTGAATCGAAAGCAGGCGCTCGCCTTAAGGTGGATAATTGGATTTGCCAAGGCCAGGCCTGGGCGCTCGATGGCTGAGAAATTGGCTGCGGAGTTGATGGCGGCTGCTAATAAGGAAGGTGGTTCGATTAAGAAGCGTGAAGATACTCACCGAATGGCAGAGGCAAATAAAGCTTTTGCTCACTTCAGGTGGTAGTGGTTCTCTTTTTGGTTGGTCTTGCATTTCTTTTTTGTTAATACTGTTAAGTTGAGGGAAGATATTTTTTACTTCCCCTTTTTATTGTGTTCTATGTTCGGTGAGTTTGAGTCTGTTTGGTTCATCGATGAGCGCTTTTTGAGTTGAGTTTGGGGTTTTTATGTCAAAGGCAGTAGCTTTAGAAAAAATTAGAAATATTGGCATCATGGCGCATATCGATGCTGGTAAAACAACGACTACTGAACGTATTTTGTTTTATACCGGAATGATTCATCGTATGGGTGAAGTGCATGATGGTGCCGCGACGATGGATTGGATGGAGCAGGAAAGAGAGCGCGGTATTACGATAACCTCTGCTGCGATTAGTTGCCTTTGGGGGGAGCATCGTGTAAATATTATCGATACACCCGGTCATGTTGATTTTACTGTTGAGGTTGAGCGGTCGTTGCGGGTTCTTGATGGGGCAGTCGCGCTTTTTTGTGCGGTTGGTGGTGTTGAGCCTCAGAGTGAGACTGTTTGGCGGCAGGCAGACAAGTACGGCGTACCGCGAATTGCTTTTGTAAATAAGATGGATCGTATTGGGGCAGACTTTTACGGCGCCGTAAAAATGATTCGGGAGAGACTTGGTGCGAATGTTGTGCCTGTGCAGATTCCGATTGGTGAAGGGGATTTATTTACGGGCCTCATTGACTTGGTGCGAATGAAAGCAATTGTCTACCATGAGGACAATCTTGGTACTTCCTGGGATGAAATGGATATTCCTCATGATTTGGAGGAGCAGGCTGCCGAGTACCGCACTCACTTACTGGAGTCTGTTTCTGAATTTGATGACACCTTGCTCGAGAAGTATCTTGAGGGTGAGGAGATTGACGAAAAGGAAATTATTGGTGCTATTCGTGCAGCGACCATTGACGTGAAAATTACTCCGGTGATGTTGGGTTCGGCGTTTAAGAATAAAGGTGTTCAGCGGTTATTGG
>JAJDAG010000102.1 GCA_029262005.1 Candidatus Zhuqueibacterota bacterium
ACAACAGAACTACATCAATAATAACAGAAGTACGGTAAACGAAAAAAATACTCACAAACAAAATCTCGCTTGTCAATTGTTAACGTCATGACTACCTTATTTCATAATGCTCTTTTGTCCAATTCACGCTGAACCAAAACATAATTGGTCAGGTTGATTTGCTGGTTATTTGCATTTTTTTAGTTGAACGTCTTACATCATCATAATCAAACTTCCCGCGAAAATCCTTAAAGTTTTTTTCAAAGTTTTCCAACACTCTTTCGGTGGAACCATCAAATTGAAAAAGTGACTGATAAAGCATTCCAGATAAATAGAGTTCATTCAATTTGCCAAATCTCATTAATTCTATTTTGATATTTCCATTATGTTTCTTGGGTGCTTTTTTAAACTGTTCAGCCAAGTTAGAATTAATAGAAGTTGTTATTTTACTAATCTGTTCGAAATTTTCATTCGATATCTTTTTAAGCTCTTGGGAGTCATAGTCTTCTATATTATACCCCTCTTTATCTAACTCGGAAGTATTAATCATTTTTAAGAATTTATTGATTTTGTTTTTTGAATCAATGTTTAGATGTGGCTTAAAAATACTAGGGGATTGATAATAGAATAGATTATATAGTATTCTAATATCCCGATCTATATCTCTCCCTGTCAATTCTGAAACGTCAATAAAAAAATGATTAAGAGAAAATTCCTTTTTGAATTCTTCACGATGTTTGAAGAAATTATTAAATGTGTTATTCTTTGTGATTTCATCAATTTGTTTTCCTGTTTGCATCATTCTTTCAATTGTTAACCATATTGCAAGTGAAGCAAACAAAGCAGTTCCTATCTTAATTGTTGTTGAATAGAGTTTTATGAAGTTTGTAATAGCACTGATTTCTATTGAAATATGTAAAGAAGAATATCCATAAAGAGTTGAGAAAAATGATATTAAAAATAGTATCCCAATGAAAGAAATGAAGATGATAAGTATTAAGGAAATTATTTTAAACTTCTCTTCTTCCATAATTACCAGTTTCAGCGGGACTGCCCTAATATTTTCCCTAAATAGGTTTCAGCACAGGCTCAAACAGCGTAAATTTCATCTGCAGATGCATTGCCAATCCAAACTTAGTTCATCAATAACTTGTTTTTCCCACCATCATGGCAGCCACGCGAGCACTCAGAGTCAGAAGGTTGAGGAAGTGGGATGTGCTCTTAATCAAGATAAAACAACATTTCAACAATGTCAAATAAAAAACGGTATTGCAAAAAGCGAGCTGCTTATCATGCAAGTGCAAACTGAAAACAGAACAATTTCAACCGTAAACGGGTAAATGCAAACCGTAAACAGCAAAGTGCAAATCGAAAAAAGGTAAATGAAAACCGTAAACGGCAAAATGAAAATCAAAAAAAGGTAAGTGCAAAGCGCAAAAAGGTAAGTGAAAACTGAAAAAAGGCAAATGCAAACCTTGTTTTGGCTGCTGTAAACCTTATACGCGTTACTTTCAATCATGCTCTCAGGCAGGAAAAGGCCTTTTTGTCATTTTTTTATTCAAGTATCTGCAGGAATGCGATGATAAAAAGGGAGTTCACGTGAATGAGCCTTTATTTATGAACTCAAATTTAAGGAGAAATTAATTATGGTGAGTGCATTCCTCTTAGAGACCATGGAAAGAATCATCACAAGATTGAATCAAATGCTTCACGGCGCTGAAGTCACGGGAATCACCCTGCCCGAGGAATTGGTTACGGAAATCAACACCCTGCGTCAGGCAGTGGAAACCAATATATCCAATTATACGACGGCCAAACGGGAAGATAAGATGTTGCGTGCATCGTTGCTGGAGATGCAGAGCGCGGCAGTTCTGTTTTTGCATCGGGTGCGCGAGTTTGTCGGTGCAAATTTATCCAATATCGACCGCCGGGCCTTGCGCAACCAGTATGGTTTGTCAAGGGTTTACCGCTTTGGTCAGGTACGGCTGTTGGAGATTTTGTCCAATGTGATTGCTGTTTCCGAATCGCAAACCGACCCTGCCTTGAAATTGCCGGCGGATATGCTTACCAGTGCGCAAACGCAGGCTCAGGCTCTGCAGGAGGCGCTGGATGGCAAGCGTCATTTTTACGCCGAGAAAATCAGTTTCCGACAAACGCGTGTGGAGCTTGTGCTGCAATATCGCAGCGTGCGCGATCAGGTTTATGCGCAGCTCATGCAGGCCATGCCCGAGGGCAGCCGCGATCCGCGCCTCACGGATTTTGGTTTCCGGCCTTCTATTTTGCGGCATAAGTCAGAATCAACAGAGGACGTGACCATTGTTGCTGAAACCGGGTCTGAGGAGACCGTAATTGCCGAAACCCCGGTTGCGGAAACCGTGACAAGTTCTTAACCGATTATCAAATTGCAGGTTTGCAAGGTGGATGATTCAATAATCAAAGCGGTCGCGGAGAGCGCCATGTTTTCCGCGGCCGCTGTTTTTTTTTGTTCCGACGCGGTCTCCGTGGGCATGCCGTTTGAGATGCGCCAGCGTCGCCTGTGTATATGCTATGCCCATTCCTCCAACAGGATGCAGAGCATCCGGCACTGCATTCCCCCGCGGAGCGATGGGAGCAAGAAGGGGACCCACCCCTAGCCTCTCCGGGGAGGGGAATGCTTCGTGCTGTGAAACAGGTCTGTGTGGGCTCGGGAGGATTGTTTTGTCGTCACGCAGGTTAGGTTTGTTTTTATTAACTTCAGAGGCGAAGCCCCGAGTAATTCCCCTCCCCGGAGGGGCTAGGGGTGGGTACTTGAATCCGAAACCCAACTCTCAATCACCTGCAGACCACCCCTGATATTTGGCTATTACATCCGAATCCGTACAACGTAAAAGCGATACGCCGGGACTTTCCAACCTGTCCTGACGCCGTGTATCTCGCACCGCAGAGCCTGCGCGGTCGTTCTCGCTCCGACGGCCACCGTCGCGCGCGTATTTGTTGTGCCCATTCCAGCAACAGGATGCAGAGCATGCAAAACTGCATTCCCCCGCGGAACGCTGGGAACAAGAAGCAATAATTTGTCATTGTCAAAATCTTTTATCGGCAATCCAGGATTTAGCTTCAAACTGGCTGCCCGGCTAAAACACCCGGGCATGACACGGTTTTGGCCGGGTTTAATCCGTGTAAATTCGTGGCTTTCTACTTGTTTATTCTACACACACAGCACTAGATAAATCCCCAACTAAACGGCTGTAAATCAACAACATTCTTCCTGAACAAAGACAATGTTTTGAGTTGCCCGGACAAACAGCCATATTTCAGCCTCAAAAGATCACTTTTTTATTCTGCATAATTGAGCACTTTGTTCTATATATAAAATTAATATAAGTGCTCAAAAGAAATGTAAATCAGGGGGACTGTTTACACGGCTTATCAGGCAAGAGTGTCCGGGTAAATCGATCCACCCTGTGATTTTATTCAAATCGAGTTTACCCGGAGGATTGATGTTGCGTCGCACTGTCAAACTTTTCTTTGTTTATACCTTGCTGGGTCTCCTGTTTGCCTCCCCGACCCTGGCACAAGTCACTTTTACCCGCCACACAATCAACAATAACCTCAAAGGCGCATACTGGGTTTATGCCAAAGATATCGATTCTGATGGCGACCAGGACATGGTCACGGCTGCCTTTGATGGGATTGACTGGTGGCAAAACAATGGCAATCAGAATTTCAGTAAAAATTTTATTGGTTCATTGAAAGGCGCCTGGGGCGCGCATGCGGATGATATCGATGGCGACGGCAAGGTTGATATTCTCGGCTGCTCCCCTAGTGTTGATGAAGTGGCCTTATGGCGCAACAGTGGTTCCAATAAATTTACCAAAGTGAGTATTGATGCCCGGGGCCAAGATCCTGAAATCGTTTTCTCGGCTGATTTAGACGGGGATGGCGACAAAGATATTCTAACGGCTTTGTGGGTGGATAAGAATCTTGTCTGGTATGAAAACAGAGGCGGCAATAAATTTAATAAACATATTCTTGATAGCAATGTTCCTGGTGCCCATTCCATTACAGCGGCGGACTTTGACGGCGATGGCGACAACGATATTGTTGGCTCCGGCTCGCAAAAAACGCGTTGGTATGAAAATGATGGCAATGGCAATTTTTCTCCGCATTCACTTGGCTCAAGCGGCGGCTGGTCTGTGTTTGCTGCTGATCTGGATTCAGACGGTGATAACGATATTCTCCGAACGCAACGCAACAACGGCGATGTGGATTGGTTTGAAAATGACGGCAACGGGAGCTTTTCAGAACATAATATAGAGTCTGGTTACGGTCAATGCTGGTCTGTCGTGGCGGGTGATATTGATGGCGATGGTGATCTGGATGTGGCGGCTGCCGGTTTTGATGCCAACAATATCATGGTATGGTTTAATAACGGCGGCGGCAGCTTTGGTTCCGGTGTGGTTGTGGATAATGTGAGTATGCCGCGCGCCGTTTATATTGCAGATATGGATGATGATGGCGATGGTGATATTACCGCCGCCATTCGTGGCGATCGCGATCTTGCCTGGTATGAAACTGATGGAACACCTGCGCCGCAAGCGAGCATTACCGTCACCGCTCCAAATGGTGGAGAATTGTTAAACCAGGGACAAAGTTATACAATCACCTGGACGGCCTCCGGCAGTATTGCTGATGTTGCTGTCGATTTTTCCAGCGATGGCGGCAGTAATTGGAGCGTGGTGACCGCCAAAACCAAGAACGATGGCAGCTACAACTGGAGCGTTGCGAATTCAGCTTCCGGTCAATGCCGCATCCGCATCAGCGATGCCGCCGATAACAGCCCGTCTGATATCAGCGATGGCGATTTTACAATCAATGCCGGCCCGGCGCCGGTTGTTACTTCCTTTTCTCCGGCAAATGGTTCAGTTGGCGCGCTGGTTAATATTTTTGGCAATAATTTCAATGGCGCGACTTCTGTGGCTTTTACTACAAAGTCAGCCGGCTTTACAGTTTTATCTGATACAGAGATTCAGGCGACTGTGCCCTTTGGGGCCGTCACCGGGCCGATTACAGTCAGCAGCGCTGCCGGTGTGGGTAACAGCAACAATGATTTTGTTGTGACCGGCAGTGGTGGCGGCAATCAACTGGTATTTACACCCATTGATGATGCACGCTCAAAAGCCAGTAAGCCAAGCAGTAATTATGGCAGCCGCGATAAGCTTTATGTGACAAACAAAAGCTACAAAAGTTATTTGAAGTTTGATGTGACCGGTTTGAACGGCAGCGTTTTAAATGCGGTTCTGCGTTTGTTGGTTGTTGGTTCGAGTGATGATGGCGGCTCGGCTTATTTGATCTCCAATGATTACGCCACAAGCAACGCACCCTGGAGTGAGGCCGGCCTGACCCTTGATAATGCGCCCGCAATTGCCGGCAGTGCTTTAAGTTCTGTTGGCCCGGTGAGCACAGGCCAAACCGTTGAATTTGATGTTACTGCGGCTGTTTCCGCTAATGGGATTATTAGTTTCGGCCTGCAATCCAATTCCAAAGATCGCGCGGATTATTCTTCGAAAGAAGGCAGTTTTATTCCTGAACTTGTGGTTCGGGTTGGCTCCGGTGGTGGTGGCGCGACTCAGTATAATTTAAACGTGAACACACAAGGTTCCGGCAGCGTTTCTCTTAGTCCGACCGGCAATACCCACAACGCCGGTAGCACAGTACAATTGACAGCGAGCGCGGATGCCGGCTGGCAGTTCACTGGTTGGAGCGGTGATTTGAGTGGCGCAACAAATCCGGCCAACATCACCATGGCTTCGAACAAAACAGTGACTGCGACTTTTACTCAGGTTGTGCCGCAGTACACTTTGACAGTCAACACGCAAGGCTCCGGTTCCGTTTCTTTAAATCCTTCCGGCGGTATTTATGCTGCCGGCACAATTGTGGAATTGAGCGCAACGCCTGCGCCGGGCTGGCAATTTAGTAGTTGGAGTGGCAATTTGAATGGTACTGTGAATTCTGCCAGCATCCTGATGAGTTCCAATAAAAACCTGACGGCGAACTTTACGCAAATTGTGCCGCAGTACACTTTGACTGCGAACACGCAGGGCTCCGGCTCCGTTTCTTTAAATCCTTCCGGTGGTACTTATGCAGCCGGTACCGTCGTTGCCGTGACTGCAAGCCCAGCTTCCGGTTGGCAGTTTAGTGGTTGGAGTGGCGATTTGACAGGTTCAACCAATCCCGCCAATTTGCCTATGGATGGTGATAAAACCGTGCTTGCAACTTTCACTCAGAATAGCGGTGGCGGTGGTTCTCTGACTTTTAACCCACTGCATGATGCCCAGGTTAAGCTGACAAGGCAGGGTTCAAATTATGGTACAAAGAGTACCACAAAAGTAGAAAGCGGCAAGTACCGCAGTTACTTTAAGTTCAATGTAACCGGTGTCAGTGGTTCGGTTCAAAGCGCTTTGCTGCGGTTATACGTGACCGGGTCAAGCGTTGATGGTGGCGGCGTTTATTCGGTTTCGAATAATTATGCAGGCAAAAATACGCCCTGGGACGAAAATGGCTTAACAGCCGCTAATGCTCCTCAGGTAAGTGGTTCTCCAATGCAAAATGTGGGTGCGGTTTCCTCCGGTGGCTACGTTGAGTGGGATATTTCTGCGGCTGTGAGCGGCAATGGTAGTTTTAGTTTTGGCATCAGCAGCAACTCAGGCGATCAAGCGAAATACTATACCCGGGAAGGCACGCACAAGCCGGAGCTTGTCATTCAAACCGGTTCAGGTGGCGGCCCGACTCAATATAATTTAACCGTGACCACGCAAGGTTCGGGCACTGTTTCGCTGAGTCCGTCCGGCAACACCTACAACGCCGGCACGACGGTGCAATTGACAGCAACAGCCGCCACAGGTTGGCAGTTCAGTGGCTGGAGCGGTGATTTGAACGGCTCCGCTAATCCCGGCAACCTTGCAATGGATGATAATAAATCTGCAATCGCCACATTTGTAAAAAATAGTGGTGGCGGCAACCAGATTGTTCTTACTCCCACTGATGATGCGCGCATAAAGGAGAGCAGGTCCGGTAGTAATTATGGCGACCGCGATGCGCTTTATGTGGAAAAAAATCGCTATGATAGCTTTTTGAAGTTTAATGTAACCGGTCTCGGCGGCAGCGTCACCAGCGCTTTGCTGCGTTTGTACGTTGAAAACGACAGTGATGCCGGCGGCTCCATTTATGTCGTATCAAACAACCACAACACTGGTTCTTCCTGGAAAGAAAATAGTGTCACCGCGGCCAATGCACCTGCAATTGGTGGTACAATTCTGGATTCGGTTGGCCCGGTCAGCCTTAAGCAAACCATTGAATTCAATGTCACCTCGGCAATCTCAGGCAATGGTATTATCAGTTTCGGTATTCGCTCCAATTCAAACAACAAGGTTGGTTATTCCTCAAAAGAAGGAAGCGTTGCGCCGAACCTTGTCATCCAGACAAGCACGACGGCTCAAGCAAAGGTCGATGAAGCGCTTTTAAGCAAAGCTGAGTTCAATAAGTCGGCCCGGGTTGATGTTTTGCCTGCGACATATAATTTAGCCCAGGCTTACCCGAATCCGTTTAATGCAGGCACAACAATTCAGTATGCGTTGCCGCAAGCGGCCCAGGTCAAATTGTTCGTCTTCAACATAAAAGGGCAATTGGTGCGCCGCCTCGTGGACGGTTTTCAAACAGCCGGATTTAAAGAAATTCGCTGGAGCGGCCGCAACGAGCAAGGCCTGGATGTTGGTTCCGGGCTCTACCTGCTGCGTTTTCGCGCGGATGGACACGAGTTTACGCGCAGAGTTGTTTTGCAAAAATAAGTGATTGTATCTTTGAGGGTTCCGGGAAGTGGGCTTCCTGATAGAAGGCTTTTAGTGCTTTTTGTGCAGCCCGGATAAGTTGTCTGGTTCAATTCTCCACTCGACTGTAAAAAAGATGTTCTAGTGTCCGGCCGAAAGGTCCGGGTTTGTTGTCATTCCAAACCCGTTGTCCGGACGAGTCTGACGCGTGAGCATTTATCTGATATAAAAATAACTTGTTGACGTCCGGGCGGAGATGTGCCTGCGGCTTTCTTTCGGAAATTGAAGTTGAAAATAATTTGAATATTGTGAACATGGTGAACTTAAATTTTTTCTATCGCTTTTCAGCACTGGCCGGACTTTGTCTGTTTCTAATAAATGTTGCGCCGACAGACTTGTCTGCCCAGAGCCATCCCCATCTTTTTTTCGATCAGACCGGAATGGATGCGATACAAAGTCGCGTGCAAAACAACGCTTTGCTCCAGGCGATCTGGCAGCAATACAAAATTCAACGCGTGGATAGTTCTTATTCATTGCAGGTTCTGCCCGGGCCGCTCAATGATCTTGATTTAGGCAGAGCTTATGGCGATGCGCTTTGTGACATGGCCGTGGCCTATGTTGTAACCCGGGACAATAAATATGTAAACAAAGCTGTGGAAATCATGAAAGATCTGGCAGGCAAGCCTGATTGGAGCAGTACCCTTGTTAAGGCGCATATCAGCATCGGTTATGCTTTTAGTTGGGATGTTTTTTATGATGAGTTTTCCAGCACGGAGCGGGACACCATTCTCGATGCCATTGCCAGGCATGCCGACAATCTGATAAGCAATGATATTTACTCGAATATTAATTGGACACCTTCCGCCGGAGAGGGGCTGGTTGGACTGGCCTTTGCAGGTGATGGGGACAGTTCATTTAATGCTTTTGTGCAAAGCCTGCTGGATGGTGCAAAAAATAATTATAAACTGAACAGTCGAAGTGTGTTGTGGGCACACGGCACCGATGGTTTCCCGCATCAGGGCCTGGGGTACTGGCGAAAGTACAGCCATGTTGGTGCATTCTTACAAGCAATAAGGCACAATGATGCAGGTGAGGACTGGTTCAATCTGGGGAAAGAATACCCGGGCAGTGAATTTTTGCGCAATACAGCCTACCCGCGTATTTACGCCGATGTAAACCATCCGGATGTAACGACTTTGACCTGGGCTGATAGCCGCCAGGTGCGTTTGAAACCTTCCGGGCATTATGGTAATTTTGGTGTTTTAGCCATGGTAGCCTCGGAATATAAGGATGGCTACGCACTCGATTTTCTTAACCACCTTGTCAGCGAGGGCAACACGCGTTACAATGGTGAAGACTGGTCGATTTTTATTCTCTTTGATGATTCAGGAATTCCGCAACAAGATTATAGTAATCTGCCTCTGAGTAAGTATTGGCCCGACATGGAGAGCGCTATTTTCCGCAGTGGCTGGACCAATGACGACATGATTTTTTTCATGCGCTGCGGCTCGCCGGGCGGTCACGGACGCCGGTTAAAAAACCTGTCCGCAGGTGGGCATGATCACCCGGATGCAAATGGGTTTGTCATTTATTATGACAACGACTATCTCGCTGCCGAAGATGCAACGTTCCCGCTCGTGGGGCCCAATGCCGGAAACCAGCGAATCACCTACGGCCACAATACATTTCTCATCGATGGCACAGGGCAAAAAGGCGATTTCACCAAGTCCGTTGCCACGACCAGCGCCAATATGGATTATCTTGATGCCGACCATGTTGGTTATTTGCTCGGCGATGCCTCCGACGCCTACAATGACCTCGACCGGTTTTATCGTTATGTTGTTTACAAAAAGCACAAGTATTTCGTGATTGTGGATGAGCTTCAGGACAACAGCAGTCACAAATATGAATTTCTTCTCGGCACCGATTCTCATCATAATATTGTCTCCGATGGCAATAATGAATTCACTGTTTCCCCCACGGATGGCAGCGCCGGAATGCCCGTTGTTTTTGTGGAACCAAAGCAGTTGAGTTACTCAATAGACAATGATCGGCCGGAAAATATCACCAAAACACTCGTGGATATGTTGCGTGTCTGGCCGGACAATAATACATCCAATGCTGTGTTCTTTTCTCTGCATTATCCGCGTAAGAGCGGCGAACCGGACCCGGTTTACGCCAAAATTTATTCTGGAAATCGCAGCGGCATTCGTGTGGATGGCGATGAAATTTATCTTTACAATAAATCAACTTCCAGTTACACCTACGGCAATATGACAACGGACGCCAGAGTGGTTTATTTTAAAGACGATCCCGGCCGGTTCGAATATCTTGCCGCGGGTGCCGGAGAATTTATCTATAATGGAAGTATTGGTTTCTCTTCTGACCGGCCTTTGGTTGCCGCGTTTAAAGACACGAGCGGAGAGTTGCGCCTGGGTAAGAATCTGGGAAGTTCCGGTGCTGCAGATATTCGACTTTATTATCCTGATATTTCCGGAGTGACGGTGGACGGCCAGTCAGTGAACCTCAACAAAACCGGCTTTGGCTGGGTTGAGTTTTCTCTCAGTCCCAAAACATATAAAATTGGTCCCGCCAATGCGCAACAAACTGTGACTGACAATTATTCAATTGAAGTCGAAACAACGCCTTCAGCAGCAAATCAGTTATCGTTTAGCGATATCACCAATTCCGCCGGCACTGGCGGTCCCACAAATAATACCGGGGGCCATTCCGCCACGTTTGCTGATGTTGATGGCGACAACCTTCCAGATCTGTTTGTCACCATGTTGTTTAATAATCCGATGCCGGATCTTTTTTTTCATAATAAAAACGGAAGCTCATTTGACGAAGAAGCCGGTTCGCGCGGCATTGATGATTATGATGGCGGCTCACACGGCGCTGCTTTTGCAGATTTGGATAATGATGGTGACTATGAACTCATCAATGGCACTACGTACGGCAATAATGGTAATCCGGCAATCAACAATATCTTTAAAAATGATGGCAACGGTTTTTTCTCAGATGTTACAGGTAGCACCGGAATTCCGGTCAGAGATTGGCCGACACGTGGGGTCATCGCTTTTGACATGGAAAAAGACGGCGACCTGGATTTGTTCTGTGTAACCAATTACCAGGGCTCAAGCGACCCGTCTGGTGAGAAAAACGAAGTCTACCGAAATGACGGCAACATGAAATTTACGGCCATCAACTCCGGTGCGCTTTATGATGCGCCGGCAGGCCAGGGCGCAACGGACACGGACTATGATGGCGACGGCGACATCGATGTGTTTGCCGCCAATCGAACGGGCGATGTTAATGTGCTGCGCAACAACGGCAATGGTAGTTTTACACAAATCTCTGCCGGGACCATTGGCTTAAATAAAGAGGCCCGAGACGGAATCGCCATGGGAGACATCGACAATGATGGTGATCTCGATATGTTGTTTGGCTCTGATCCGGATGGATTTCTTTACAAAAATAATGGTGATGGTACGTTTTCATACCTGCGCAGTTTTAGCAACATCGATGGCTACATGGGAGGTTTCGCCGACCTTGATAACGATGGTGATCTTGATATTGTTTTTGCCGGAGATCAACAGTGCTATTTAAATAACGGTTCCGGCAGTTTCAGCGCCGGGCCAGCCATTCCGGTGAGTGGAATTAACGACCCGCGTGCTGTGGGCTTTGCCGACATCGATAATGACGGCGATCTCGATTTTGCTTTTGGCTGCAAACGGTCACGCAACTGGTTAGTCCGAAATAATTTCAATAGCGGTAATTGGTTGAAGGTGAAGTTGGTAACCAGTAAAGGCCAGGCTGGCGCTTTTGGTTCAAAAGTTACAGTTTACCCGGCCGGTCAAGCCGGAGGTTCGCAAGTGGGCCTGCGGGAGGCCCGTAGCAATAACGGTTATCTGGGACAGAATGATCCCGTCCTGCACTTCGGACTTGGCAGTCACTCTAAGGTTGACGTGGTTGTTGATTTTCTCGATGGTGGTTCGGTAACGCAGACAAACGTTAGCGCAGGTCAAACGATTACCATCAGTGACAATAGTACGCCCGCTCCGGACATTTCCGTGTCTCCCGGCACTTACCATTTTGGCAATGTTGTGATTAACAGCGGTGCTGTTACCCAGAATTTTTCTGTTAGCAATGTTGGCAACGTCAGTCTCAGCGTCAGTGGTTCTGCGCTGACTGGCGCTGACCCAACAGAATTTTCCATCACCGGTGATGGCAGCTTTACCCTGGTTCCCGGCGCGTCCCAGGACATTGTTGTTAGCTTTGCCCCGACTTCTCTCGGAGTCAAAAATGCCATTTTGGAAATTTCAAGCG
>JAJDAG010000103.1 GCA_029262005.1 Candidatus Zhuqueibacterota bacterium
CGGTTAAGGGGCGAATGTTACTTACATCTATCGTTTCCATGTAGAGACTCCAACTTTCGCGAATATTTACTTAATAATTATGCTATTTTAATGTACGTAATAAAGACGTTATGCTGCAAATGTAAATTGCTTCAATTGCCTGTCGGGCTGTTTGGATAAAATGGTTCAGCACCGGTTTGTACTGGATTGCGGGGCTCGTACTTGATTTCCGGGGATAGTGAATTTTTATAGTTATTTGCACCAGGGAAGCTCGGTGCAAATAAATCTATCAATGCGCGTAACCATCCATCTTTTCACCGGCGCGCAGGGCCACGTGAAGTCTGTTTTCAAGCGGTGGAATGGGGCAGTTGTAGCCATCTTTGCCATAAGCGCACAGCGGGTTATATGCCATGTTGAAATCCACTTCGTAAATGTCTGTTTTATTTTCCTGGAAGTCGAGATAGCGACCCCCACCATACGATTCATGATTGTTTGTTGCATCGAGAAATGGCAGAAACAGGTACCCCGGGTGTTTGCGTTGGGTGTCGAGTAGTTTGTAAACCTGTAGCGTACACGGCTGCGTCTCAATGGCAAAATCAAAATAGCCATACTTTTCAGCGTCGCGCAGCGTGCCCTTGCTGGTCACAATTTTGAAGTTCTCGGGCTTTTCGTAGCGTTTGAGTTTCAGGCTAAAGCGGTAGCGCAGATCAACTGGAAAATAGCTCAGTCCTGTAAATGTAGCTTTTTGTGTGTCTGGAATGGGGGAGTTCGGATTGCCCAGGAAAGCGGCATCTTTTTCAGCTCGGTAAGTAATAATGTGAGCTGCCGCAGCCTGGATATCTGTTTCAAGCGCCTCGTTTTGTTTTGAGCAAGCAGAAAGCAGCAAGACAGCCGGTAAGGCAATTAGAAACAAACGATTTATCATTTTCATGGTTTCCTTGCAAGTAAAACAGCGGGGTTGTTTTATAGTTTCAAACAGGGAGGTGCTCTGAATTAATTCCCGCGTCGGTAATTTTGTCGCTGTCATCGGAGCAGGAATTGGTAACCATTCAGTAAACCGGCCTCTCCAAGTACTCAAGTGGATCCTCAACACCAGCCTGCTGAAAACCGCGCAACCGTAGAGCACAACTGTCGCAAATGCCACAAGCTTTTTCCTCGCGCTGGTAGCACGACCAGGTCAGCTCAAACGGAACATTTAACTCAGCGCCTTTCAGCACAATGGCCGTCTTTCCCATTTCGATAATGGGGGTGATAATTTTGATACGGGTCTCCGGCTTGGTACCCGCATCAATTGCATTTTCAAAGGCATCGTAAAACACTCTGCGGCAATCCGGATAGCCTGAACTGTCCTCTTCGACGGCGCCCACAAAAAGCCTGGTTGCGCCGATGACTTCGGCCCAACTGGTTGCCACGGCGAGAATATTGGCATTACGAAATGGCACGTAAGAGTTTGGAATGTCTTGACTCTCCAGATCGGCGCGGCGTACTTTTTTTTTTGCATCGGTCAGGCTGGAACCACCGATTTGGGCCAGATGCTCTACATTTACCACAAGAGTGTCCACAGCCTGATAAAACTCGGCCAGACGGTTGAATGATTGCAGTTCTCTGCGTTCGGTTTGTTGGCCGTAATTCATGTGCAGCATGGCCACATCGCAGTCTTGTTTTGCAATAGCCGTGGTGACCGCACTATCCAGGCCGCCGCTGGCGAGCACAATCGCAAGTTTTCTATCCATTACGCTTTTGGGGATAGGTCACTTTTATGACAGAGCAAATACCGCCGCGTGCAGTAAAGTCGCCTGTGATTTCCATTTTTCTCGGTTTGCATGCTTCAACTAAATCATCCAGGACTTTATTAACCAGAGCTTCGTAAAAAATTCCTTGCTCGCGAAATTCGAGAAAATAGTATTTTAGGGCCTTTAATTCGAGGCAGAATTTATCCGGCACGTATTCGATGGTGATGGTGCCAAAGTCCGGCAATCCGGTCATTGGGCAAACAGATGTGTATTCCGGATTTACGATGGTAATTGAGTAGTCCCTGTCCGGGTATTTATTTTCAAAGGTTTCAAGGCGTTCCATGATTTCTCCGAATGGGTGATTAAAACAGGGCAAAAATACGCAGTGGCCGTGGAAAAATCAAGCGCTATTTTGTGCAGCTATCTTGACCCGCCGGTGCTTGAAGAACCGCCTATTTCATACTGCGGACCCTCAGCATGAAATGTCGAGGATTCGGGTATTTGTTTCAGCGCAAACCGGCAAACACCGTTTACCACGGCTTCGGCCATTTTTTCTCGAAAAGTCGTGTCGAGTACAAGCAGTTCATCCTCCGGGTGAGTAAGAAAAGCACCCTCTATCAGGCAGGATAAAATGTCCGTTTGCCTGGTGACCACAAAAGGTGCGGTGTTGCATCCGGCTGATTTCAGGCCGGTCGTTTGCAGTTGCTCATAAATTTGTTTAGCCAGTTCCTGCGATTGCGGTAATGTGTAGTAACTGCTTGTGCCACGTGGCCTGAGCGGTTTGACATTGGCGCCAATTGAATTGTGGTGCAGTGAGAGAAAAATATGTGCATCTTGCTGCCTTGCGGTAAGTACTCGTGCGTGCAAAGTAACCGTTGTGTCCCTTTCTCGTGTTGCTACAATCCTGGCGCCTTTTGCTTCAAGCAAACGACTCACACGCCGGGCAAAGTCGAGATTTATTGTTTTTTCAGACAAACCGGTTGCGCTGATAACGCCGTTATATTCACCGCCATGTCCTGCATCCACGGCAATCTTAAGCCCGGCCAATGGTTGGGCTGGATTGCCGGCGAACAAGGGCGCTTTTCGGATTGTCAGCCAGAATTCTTTGTCCACATACCGGCCATTGTAGCCCCATTGTTGCTTAAGGTTGAGGAATATCTTAATATTGAGAACATCTCCGTTTTTCTGGCGTGTTCGCATGCTCTTTATAGAGTCACCTTGCGGCGGATAATAAACCCATTTCTTGGTGCGAACAGCCCGGTAAAACGACAACTCCAGACTCTGTTTTTTTGCCGATTGCTCAATTCGAAAGGGCACGCGCTCTGTAACTTCAAGTTTTAACGTTATATTACTATCGGTTTCAACTGTTTCAATGTTGCCGATGGCGGCATAAGGATATTCAGAATTTGGTGGCAGTAACTTTAATTTGTTTGATTGAATATAAGCATCAGTGTGGCGCGCGAGTCTAACCCTGCTTATATTATGATTGTATTCCACGATTTGCAACCGCAGCCCGGCAGGCAGCGTCATCAAAATATTGCTGTTGCCACGGCCTGCAAGAAACTGGTTTGTCGAATCAATTGTGACTGCAAGTTGGGGTTGATACTGCGGTAGTGCGTTGATTCTTCCGGGCGCTTCGAAGGAGAATGTGTGTCCGTCCACACCTTGGAACCGAAATTTTATGCGCATTGGATTTGCGTGTTTCCAGTCTTCCGCTAGCACAACAGTTCCGTGATAAATGCCGCGCATGCCGCCTGTTTTTCTGCGCGATAGTTCTTTCATTTTGAATTGTTTTTTTATTCCTGAAATTGTGAAACTCGCTTTTCCTTTTGGGCTGCCTCGGAATTGCACATTAAAAACTTCGCCTTGCATCAAATAGATATCCTGGGCCGGCTTGATGCTCTGCGGCGCCACCGCTGTCGGTGAAGGCGGGTAGGCAATTTCCGGTGGTGTTCGATAAACCAGGATACTGTCTGCATGTATTCTAAAGTCATCCTTCGCTTGGAAGTGAATGGTATTCCATCCCGGCCTCAGGTCAATCATGCCGACAAAGGCGCCTGATGGGTAAACCTTAGTTTGCCGGGATTGTACCTGAACATGGGCATCCGGATGAGTTGCACCAGCGAAGCGAACCTGTTCGTAGTTTAGTGTGTCTCCTTGTTCAGGGAAGATAATCCGCAATGGCACTGAATGAAATGGTTCACCGGCAAATACCGGCACAACCTGCAACAGGATAATGTTGACGGAAATGATCAAAAATCTAAGAGGAAGCGCTAGGATCATCTTGTGATTCGAGGAATTAATGGCCATCACCTGTTTTAGTTATAGAAAACCAACTGCCTTTGAGTCTGCATTGAGCCCATGCGACATTAACTTTATCGTCTCATGAATATACCGAATTTACAAGAAAACGCAAAAAAAAATCCCCAGGTTAATTGCGACCCGGGGATTTCGAGGAGGAAGGGTAAAATGGGAAGTAGCCATTTTACCTTTCAGGGACTTTCAATATACGTAACAATAGAATCTTCAGATTTCTTCCTGGAAATTTTGAGAAACTTATTTTTTTTAAAGTTCCTTAACATACGCAAGATGCTATTTGTACACCCGATAAAATGTTTAGCTTTGATTGATGGCTCAATCAATTTAGCAAATGTGCCTCAATTCAGATCAAGGATGATTTGACCAGACACGGAAGTTAGGATGAAGGTACAAAAAAAAGCGACCCAAATTTTGGGTCGCTTTATTTTTTTAGGGTTGTTTGTCACACATTTCTTGCTCATGAAATTCTCAGCACATGGAAATCATTCTATCACCACTGCTGTCCCATACGCCAAAATCTCTGATGCCATGCCCATAATGTAAGACGTGCTGAAGCGGAGATCTACTACGGCATTGGCACCGAGACGCTCAGCTTCGTCCTTGAGTCGGCCCAATGCTTGCTCTCTTGCCTCTGCCATTAATTTTGTATATTCTTCAATTTCACCGCCGACAATGTTTTTCAAACCTGCGACTAAATCTTTTCCTAAATGTCTTGCCCGAATGGTGTTGCCTTTGGCCAGGCCAATTGATTTGACGATTTTTTTTCCTGCGATTGAGCTTGATGTAACGATTGTCATCTACGAACCTCCTTATATGGGTCTGATTTTCTAACCTTGAGCTTTTCTCGAACAACAGATACAATCAAAATTGCCAGGCCTAAAACCAGCAGTTGAATGCCGATTTTTTCGATAGCTCCTATCCCGGGGTCGGTTATCAAAGCTTCGATTGCTTTGATGCCGCTATAGGCAAAAATGATGATAAAACCAATAGAAAGCAAAGTCCAGGCGACGCCGCGCTCCAGGCGGTTGTAAACGCTTACCCAGTAATAATCCCAGGTTTCAGTGGCTGGTGATTTCAGTTTCATGTCCTTTGTGACCTCCTTAAGTTGTTTGAACTCCAGCCACTCAATGCGGCATCCGTCATAATCGCTAAGGTATTTTTCAAATGTGCCTTTTTCATTTGTGTTCAATTCGTCGTCAAGTGCTTTTGTCAGCAGAATTTCAAATTTTTTTCGTTCTGCGGGTGATAGTTGCTTACTCATAATAACACCTTTGATAGTTTGTCTTTTAGAGCTTTTCTGGCATAATACAGGCGAGACATGACAGTGCCCATTGGGATATCCAGAGTTTCTGCTATCTCTTTGTAAGACAAATCTTGAAAATCTTTTAACAGAATAATTTCTTTGTCTTCCGGCTTTAGGGCATGAAGCGCTTGCCAGACAAGTTCTTTTGTCTCATTTTGCTCGACGATTTTGGCTGTGTCACTGGTAGTATCCTGCATCTGTTGCACACGCTCTTCACCAATTTCTGAGAAAGAGCGTGCATGCTGCTTTTGATCGCGAATAAAATTCAGGCTTAGATTCTTCAGAATTCGGTAGTACCAGGTGAAAAAATTCTTTTCAACATCAAAGCGACCCACAGCGCCATAGGCCCTGACAAAAGCCTCCTGAGAAAGATCCAGAGCTGCATCGTGTGAACCAACAATGCCCAGAGCAGTGAAATAAGCTCGCTGCATGTATTTTTCAACAAGCTGGCCAAATGCGCGCTTGTCACCGTGTTGAGATTTTAAAATCAGAGAACTATCCTCTGTCAGTGCCATGTATTAGTGCTTTCTTTTTTTTGATCATGATAACCATAAACATCATCGTGTAATTTATTCATGTTAATTTGAGAAAAAGTTCAGCAAAAGTAAACTGAAATTGCCAGAAGGAAATTTTTAATATTAAGCTGTGAGCCGATTGTGAAATGAAGCATTTTTTTTTGCTTTGGGAATGAAACCGTTGAAGCGTGAGTCTAATGCCCAGAAAACGGAAATTTCCTGTTTAACTCAAAAAAGTGAGGTACAAAATGATTAAGCTAAAAAAACTATCAGGCACATTGGCCATTTTGTTGATGACAGTGCTTGCGGGTTGCTCCGGGGCAACGACAGATCCTGTTTCTTCGGAGGTAACTTTACAGAAAGCGAGTGAATTTGATGAAGCTTTGGCAGGCCCTGAGTTCATGGGACCCGGTCATCGGGGACATCAGATGCGGCTTATGGGTGAAGTGCTTGGATTAAGCGAGGCTCAAAAAGAGCAGATCCAGACGATTCTTAAGGAAAATTTCAAGCAATCTAAACCGGGCCGGGGGCATGGCAAGGCTTCGCCTGAAGAGAGAAAAGCCAGACGGCAGGAAATGCATGATGCGATGCATGAAAAGATGATGACGGTTTTAACCGACGAGCAGCGCGTTAAGGCTGAGCAATTTAAAGCACAGCTTGAAAAGGGTGAGGTGCCGCAGGAATTTATCGATAAGCACGTTGAGACGCTTACGGAAAAACTGGGATTGTCCGAGGAACAGCAGGCGCAAATTCGTGCGCTTGAGCATGCCAAAGAAAGACATGCTTTGAGAAATAAGGATGGCAAACGGAAAGAGCGCCATGAAGAAATGCTGGCACTTCGCGAAAAGCACGAAGCGGATATGATGCAAATTCTGACTCCCGAACAGCAGGCTGTGTTCAAAGAGATGCATGAGGAGCGCAAAGGGAAAATGCAAAAGCACCGCAAGCATTTCCGTGGCCAGGGTCGAGGGCAGCACATTAAACATTTGACAGAGGCGCTTAATCTGAACGAAGAACAGCAAGCGCAACTCAAGCAAATCTTTGAAGACGCGCGCCCCGGCATCAAGGAGGGCCACGAACCAGGTGGGCGGCGCCATCACGGCGAAATGAGAGAAGCGATGGAGGCCAGAAGGGAAGCGGTTCATACCAAAATAAAAACTATTCTCACTGAGGAGCAGGTTAAACTGTTTGATGAATTTCTTGCTGAACGAAAAGGCAGACGTAATTAATTTCAGGCAAAATTCAGCGCGGCGGAGAAAGGTTTCAACCTCCTGTTCTTCGTCGCGTTGTATTTTTAAGGCAATTGCCAGTGAAAACCAGAGACGAAGGAAAATAAAATGAAGTCGTTGCGGGAAACTATCCAGATTATTTGTATGATTTTAGTGTTGGCTCTAATTGCTGGTTGCAGCGGACAGGTGAAAGTCAAAAGCGGCTGGCGCAATCAGGACATTGCAATTGATGGTCAGCAACAAGAGTGGCACGCTGGTCTAACCTACATCGAAAGTAAGAATGTATCCATTGGCTTTTTCAACGATGCAGATTATCTTTATATTAGTTTAACCACCGCAGATCGAAGTTTTCGTCGCCAGTTTATGGCCCAGGGTTTCATGCTCTGGCTCGATGCGGGTGGGGGTAAGGAGAAGAAGTTTGGCATTCGCTACCCTATCGGTATGCTGGAATCCGCCATGCCACTCCGGAGACCGGGCAGGGAGATGGAATCTGAAACAGTGCAGATAGAATTTGAAAAATCACTTGGAGAAATAGAGCTTGTTCTGCCAAATGAGGAAAAGCCTTTGCGCATTGCCGTGTCTGAAGCCGGCGGCATCGAAGTCAAAGTTGGTATAGACCCTGATCGTCTCGTTTATGAACTCAAAGTGCCGCTACGTGGCGAAGATAAACACCCTTTTGCCATCGAAATGGATGCTGCTAAAGAAACTGTAGGAGTTGGTTTTGAAACGGTAAAAGTTGAGTTCGGTGAACTGCGTAAGCGGGCAAGGGACATGGGAAGACCGCCTGTTGGTCGCGGCGGTCGTGGAGGGGGCAGAGGTGGATTGGGTGGCGGCCGTGGTGGCCGATCCGGTGGTGGGTTTGAGAGGCCTGAACAGTTTAAGCTGTGGGCAAAAGTTAGTCTTGGCTCCGAAGGAGAAGACACAACGGCGTGGTTGCAGCCCGATAGCGTTTTTGTGAAATCGGATGAATGAAATTCCGGTGACCAGGTTAAATAGCATCGGCCGGATCCGGCTTTAGGGCTGCGGCCTCGATATTTTTTTTGAGGCGGGCCGGCCAGGTATCCCGCGTTTCAAGTAGGCACAATTGGTAGAAGTGTCATTTAAGTTCTCCCACACTGTAACCGCAAAATATCAAGTTGACAACAAGCAAATCATCTTTGTCGTCATTTTTCCCTTTCAATAAATTTATCTTTTCCCTAATATCCGTATCACATTGCAGAAAGGGAGTGCATACTTATGATGGAATTTACCGGTTTTTCAAAAGAATGTGTCAAATTCTGGTCTGACATTGTTGCCAACAACGACAAAGTTTGGTTTGAAAAAAACCGACAGGTTTATGAAGAATTGGTGCAACAGCCTTCCCGCAATTTTGTTACTGCCATGGGGCAGAAACTAAGACAGATTTCTCCCGGTGTGAATGCAGATCCGCGTGTGAACAAGTCGTTGTTCAAAATACACCGTGACACGCGTTTCAGTCCTGATAAAACACCATTCAAAACCCACATGGGCATTTTGTTTTGGGAAGGCACACGCAAGCGCATGGAGTGCTCGTGCTACTATTTTCACCTTGAGCCGCCAAACCTGATGCTTGGAGCAGGGATATACATGTTTCCAAAGCCGCATTTGCAGGCGTTTCGCAACTCGGTTGTAGAGCCAAAACATGGATCTGCGCTTGACAAGGCCGTAAGCGCTGTAACCGGTCACCGGGGTTTCAACCTCGGCACTACGCGCTACAAAAAAACGCCGCGTGGATTTGACCCTGAGCACAAATTCGCCGATTATCTCTTGCACAACGGACTCACGGTTGGCGTAACCCGTGAAATACCGGATGCATTTTTTTCTGCGGAATTAATAGATTTCTGTTTCGACAGCTACAAAAAGATGGCCCCGCTGCATAATTGGCTGGTGGCCATGACTGAACGGTTATAAATTTCGTGAGTCAATGAAACTATTCGAACGCTACAAGGAAATTATTGACGATTGGCAGGCTTTCGTCGAGGCCTCTCGCACGCCGCTGCCAACCTGCATCTGGACAAACCCTTTGCGCGTGTCGCCGGAAACCGTTCAGACGCGGCTGCAAAAAGATGGTATTTTTTGTGAACCGGTCAAATGGCGCCCGGGGGCTTTTCGTCTGCCTGCTGATTTTGGCGCCGGCGCACGCACAGAGTACCTTGCCGGACTTTACCATATTCAAGAAGAGGTGGCCATGCTGCCGGCGATTTTTTTGGCGCCAAAGCCCGGGGATTTGGTGCTCGATCTCTGCGCTGCACCCGGAAACAAAACTGCCCAAATGGCTGTGATGATGCAAAATCAGGGGACCGTGGTTGCCAATGAAAAAAATGGTCGGCGCATGCAGCCAATGCGGCAGGTTGTTAATCGGTTGGGTTTGATGAATGTTACGGCCACGCTTGCCGACGCCACTGCGTTTCCCAGGCAGTCGCACTGGTTCGACCATGTTATGGCGGATGTGGTTTGTTCTTGCGAAGGTACCTCGCGCAAAAACCCAGATATTCTGGAATCGTCTCACAACGGGCACTCACTTAAAATTCAGGCGTCTCAATTTGCTATTTTAAAGCGGGCTCTACAACTCTGCAAACCGGGAGGTCGTGTAATTTATGCCACTTGCACCTACGCCCCGGAAGAAAATGAGATGGTGATTCAAGCTGCGCTGGATGAACTTGGCGCCAAGATCCCGGCACGGATTGTTGAGTGCAATCTGCCCGACTTCCAACACTCAGCAGGACTGGAACGCTGGCAGGGGCAGCAGTTCCGCGCTGATATGGCCAATGCCTGGCGGATTTACCCGCATCAAAACGATACCGGTGGATTTTTTTTTGCGCTCATCGAGAAGCTGGATGATTTGCGGCGATGGCCTTTGCAAAAAACAGACGGGGCTGAAGCGGAAAGTCGAATGCTGGAGGTTGTTGCCACAGGGCTGTTTGAATTTGCTGAAGAGCGTTGGGGACTATCTCGATCGCTTTTTTCCGACTATCATCTGTTCAGGACAAATTCAAAAATTGCTTCGATTGTTCCCGCGGAACATCTGCGGATTGCACGGCCCGAAACCGCATTCATCGGTATGCCATTTATTCACATCAACATGAAATATCCGAAATTAACCACTGCGGCAGCCATGTATTTTGGGGCACATGCCCGCCGAAATGTTCTCACTCTGACGCCTGAGCAGGCGAGTTCATTTTTGCGAGGTGAAGTGTTTACTGCCGTCCCGGACCAAATCTCGGACTACAGGGACGAAGGCTACGTGATATTAAAGTTTGAAGAGATGTTTTTAGGTACTGGAATTTATTACGAACGGCAGAAGGACGGGCAGGTAACCGGGCAGTACCCAAAGGCCTGGCGATTGCGCTGAAAGGATATTTAAAAGGCGGCCATGTCATTGCCCGGAAAGTTGTGGCCATTGGTTTAAAGTTTCGTCAAATACGAATGTTACCTGAGAGCGAGAACATCGCATTTGGCTTATTATAGAATTGAAGGCTCTGGTACAAAATGTTTTCGTGCGCGACGGTTCAAGGCCCATCCGGTCAGGGTCAGAAAACTGGCAAATCCAGAGTGTGATTTTATGCGTAAGAATAAATTTTTCAAAATACTTGTGCGATACTTGAAATGACAATCATTCGGGTATTGGGCAATTCTCCTGTAGTCTGCACTTCAAAGGATCAGAGGGTACATCACCATGTTTATTTGGCGGCCTCTTTGAAGTTTGTACTGCCGTCACATGGAGCTGGTATATTTGAAGCAAACAGAGTGCCCTGTTTGGCAGTAAACAAACGAAAATCAATTTTTAGTGTCGGCAACGTTTTAATTCGATTATCCCGGGCAGGTAGTGTTCTGCTTTCACGCGAGTTGTCCCTCTGTTCCCACATCCCGCAAAAACCAGAGTCGATAATATGAGCCGCAACTCTGACACCAGCAAGCCAACTCTTTCGGTCGTGATAGCCGTCCGAAATGACCCCCGGAATCTGGATTTGTGCCTGCAAGCCATTGCCAACTCAGTTTGTGACACATTCGAGTGCATTGTCATCAACGACTGCTCAGACGATGGCCTCACCGAGGGCATCATAGCAAAATACTCTGTTCGGACAGAAAAAAATCGCCAATGCCGCGGACCGGCGTATAGCCGAAATAAGGGCGCAAGAATGGCAAATGGCGGGATTCTGTTTTTCATCGATTCAGATGTAATCATTCGTCCCGATACCATCACCAAAGTGTCCAGAGAATTTGCGAAAGGCCAATTTGATGCCCTCATCGGGTCCTACGATGACGAACCCGGCGACAACTCCTTCATTTCACAATATAAAAACATGTTTCACCATTATGTTCATCAGAATCTTGCCGAAAATGCCTGTACATTCTGGTGCGGTTGCGGCGCCATACGCAAAGTGAAATTTGCTGAGCTTGGCGGCTTTGACGAAGCATACCATCGTCCGGCCATTGAGGATATAGAATTGGGAATACGGCTTACGCTGAGCGGTGGTCGAATTGATATGTGCAAAAACATTCAGGTCAAACATCTCAAGCGCTGGACCTTCTGGAACATGCTTAAGACAGACATCTTTGACAGGGGCGTGCCCTGGACCAAATTGCTACTGGCCAGGCGTACCTTTCCAAATACTTTAAACGTCTCGCGTTCACAGCGTATCTTTGTGAGCCTGGCGGTCTTGACGATGTTATCGTTTCTCGTATTTCCGTTTGTTTCTCCGCATCAGAACGCCGTGGCGCTTTTTGGCAGTATCACATTTGCAGTTTTGATTTTAGCAAACCACGACTTTTACCGTTTCTTTATAAGAAAGAAAGGGGTTGGGTTTACGATTAAAGTTGTTCCTCTGCATTTTCTTTATTTCATTTACTGCGGGGTAAGTGTTGGTTTGGGCGTACTTTCATTCGGTAAAAATATACTGGCTCGAAAGCAAAACAGGAATGTACCCGCATCTTCGAAGACATTCCGGCGTGAAAAACAGAAAGCAAGCTCAGAATGTCCAAAGTAATTATCATTGGCGCAGGTCCGGCAGGCCTGACTGCTGCTTACGAACTCAACAAATCGGGTCTGAACGCCAATATTCTCGAAGCTGATAACCAGGTTGGCGGCATTTCAAGAACCGTCAACTATCAAGGGTTTCGTTTTGATATTGGCGGCCATCGTTTTTTTACAAAAGTCGATTATATTCAGCAACTGTGGCAGGAAATCCTCGGCGAAGAATTCTTGCAGCGGTCACGTCTGTCGCGCATCTATTACGATGACAATTTTTACAACTACCCACTTAAAATGGGCAATACACTGGCCAATCTGGGTGTTGCCGAATCTTTTCTCGTTGCAATGAGCTATTTGCGGACGCGCTTGCAGCCCTACCCGAATGAGCAGAATCTTGAAGAATGGGTCTCTAACCGCTTTGGACATCGACTCTACCGTATCTTTTTCAAAACATACACAGAAAAAGTTTGGGGCATTCCGTGCAGTGAAATTTCCGCAGACTGGGCCATGCAGCGGATAAAAAATTTGTCGCTAACAGAGGCGCTGCGCAACGCCTTATTGACCAGTGGCCAAACCCGAAGCGGCGAAATAATCACCTCGCTCATTGAGAAGTTTCATTATCCACGCTTTGGGCCGGGCATGATGTGGGAAGCCTGCGCAAGTAAGTTGGCTTCAAGCGGCAGTCAAACCATATTAGAACACAGAGTTGACAAGCTCAAACACAAAAACGGTCGTGTCAATCACATTATTGCGCGTACCCATAATGGTGAAATGGTTGAAATGGAAGTTGACCAGATAATTTCATCAATGCCTTTGCGCGAACTGATTCAGGCGCTTGATCCGGCTCCCCCGGACAGCATTGTGCAGGCTGCGTGCCAACTGCGTTACCGCGACTATTTGACTGTGGTTCTGGTGGTTGAGCGGCAGCACGTTTTCCCGGATAATTGGATTTATATTCATGCACCTCAAGTGAAACTCGGGCGCGTTCAGAACTATAAAAACTGGAGTCCGGAAATGGTGCCGGATCCTGCGCTCACATCTTTGGGTCTGGAGTATTTTTTGTGGGAAAAGGATGAGGAATGGCGCTGGTCAGATGAGCGTCTCATTTCCCTGGGCATTTCCGAAGCAGTGAAGATTGGTCTCGTCAGAGTTGAAGAAGTTCGCGACGGCACGGTTGTACGCATGAAAAAAGCCTACCCGGTGTACGACCAAAACTACCAACAGAGCTTGCAGTTGTTACGTGAATATCTGGGAACGTTTTCTAACTTGCAGTCCATCGGCAGGAACGGGCTGCACCGCTACAACAATCAGGATCATTCAATGTTAACAGGTGTTTACGCTGCCAGAAATATGACCGGTGATAAAAAAGATGTGTGGGAAGTGAATACTGAACAATCGTATCACGAAGCAGGCGAAAATGGCAAGGCAGGCGTAAACGACCGTTTCTACCCGGTCGGAGTGTCGTTTGATGAAAAACAATCGGCAGAGCTTCTCGAAAAGATGCTTGAGAATGCTCTGGCGCCGCTGCATGCAACAGCGCTTGGTCTGGCAGGAGGGTTGGTTGCCGGAATGGTTGTGGCGCTGGCGACGACATTTCTTTTGCTCAAAAGCAGTGAGCGTGTTGGTTCATACCTGATACTTTTAAGTGAGTATCTTTGGGGCTACCGGGTGAGCTGGAAAGGTGCGTTGATTGGATTTATTGAAGCCGGCGCTATCGGTTTTGGCCTGGGCTATATTTTTGCCACGCTGCGCAACTGGGGTGTCGCCGCTTATGTTGCGTTGGTCAAATATCCGGAAGATTAGCCTGTGCCTGAGAACAATTCTCAAGAGGTTCTACTTATGAAAAACAAGAGTGAACAGGAACGACTGATTCAGACTGTGGCCAGAATAAATGCGTTTGCCCTGGCATTTGTTTTTGCTGTGCTGTGCGGCTTTGGCTTGTTTTTGATGACCGTTCTGCTGTTGCTGCGAGGCGGAGATCCGGTCGGCCCGCACCTGCAGTTGCTGGGACAATTCTTTATCGGCTATTCGGTGACATGGCCGGGCAGCTTCATCGGTCTGTTTTACGGGATGTTAGCCGGCGCTGTTCTCGGCGGTGCGCTCGGGTACATTTATAACAGGGCGGTGTATCTGCTTGGTGCAAAAACCGTCACTATTCAGCCCCGGATGCGGGGGGAGCAAAGTGAGGGAATGTAGCGATTCAGTCGTTGGCTTTTGACTCCTAACCCACCGTTAATTCTGTTCTATTGCCAAGGCCGGTGCAACACTTATGTGATGTTGCCAAAGACTTAAAGAAACAGCAATCGGTTTTTCATCGAATCTTGAGAATAACTCTGCAGTACTCTTAACACCCTCCGCATTGCTTCCCCAATGGGTAATTGTTTAGAAACAATAATACCCCAATGTTCACGTTCTGTGTTAACATACTCGTTGTGTAACTGTACAAAATGTTTAACGTTGAAAGTAATCAGGCATCGTTTTTTCTCCACCGCGCAGGCAAGTTGTTCAGGATCTGACTTGCCTTTTCGACCTGATTCTTGAATATGTTATGCATCAAAACCTCTTTTGCGAAGAATAGAACTTAAGTTTGCATGCATATCTTCATCCAAAAACAATTTGAGTTTTTCCACCCTGATATCTAAGCTCCCTGTTTCGGGTGCTGTTTAACCTGGGTTTTCCAATATTCCCAATCAGAATTCTCGGCCAACTCACTATCGATTTCCTGTTGATGGTCAAAATAATAACCTAGCGCCGAATGAATTTGGGAAGCTGTCAAATGTGGTAGAGTTGACATGATTTCATCCACATCCATTCCCATTTGATAATAGCCCGATATTATGCGTACAGTAATTCTGGTTCCTTCGATAATAGCCGCGCCGCCGGAAATCCCGGGATTGGATGTAATATATGGATAGGTCATTTTTTTTACTGCTGTACTCATCGCATCATTCCTTCTTATTTTCTGGTACCTTTTAAATTTATCAAAAAATGTGAATGATACAACTCATTTTGAGAATTATCAACACAAGAGAATGGCGTTTTGTGTAGTCATTAAAGTTGATCAGTATGAAATGGATGTAAACAATACGTTTGGCACATTTCCTTACCTGCCGGAAACTTTCGCTCGGCCTGCGTTTCTACCCGGGCCGCCTAATAAAAACAGGGCTTCTGCCCCAATCAGTCCTGAAAAAGTTTCTCCTTGAATATTTTTACATCATTTTCTTCATCGTTTAACCATGTCCGAGCGATGCTAAATATTTTTATTAAGTCTGTATTGTTTTTCTAACTCAGCTTGGGGCAGAGGCCCTTTCTAATTACGCCCTGAGGGGGGATCTCAGGGCGAGCGAAAAATGTCATTTCGAACCCGTTGTCCATTTCTGTTCTCACCTAACGTGGGAGACACAGTCCGAAACTTATCGGAGCGTCGGGAATTACTTGGCTCACCCCGTGAGACTGCTTGTCCCAAGGGGTGAGCATTGCAAGTGGGTGACATATCCCCGGAGAGCGTAGTATTTGACCTGCCAAGCTGGCCATACATTTGCAACCATCA
>JAJDAG010000104.1 GCA_029262005.1 Candidatus Zhuqueibacterota bacterium
AGCAGTACAACGGACTGGGCCGTGGTGGCTGTTGAAATAATTCCTGCGGCTTTAGGCGCTTCTGCGAGCAAAGAATCGATGGCCTCAAAGGTCAGCGATGCGGAAATTGGTGTGAGTTTGAGCAAAGCCATAGAAAACGAACCCGTGTTGAGGAGCGCAGCTTTACCGGATAAATTTGAGCTGCTTCAGGCCTACCCGAATCCGTTTAATGCCGGCACTACCATTGAGTACGCGTTGCCGGAGCAATCGCGGGTGAAGCTGCTGGTTTACAATATTCGCGGTCAGGAAGTTGTACGCCTGGTTGACGGAGTTGAAGCACCTGGATTCAAGAAAATTGTCTGGAATGGCAAAAATCAACACGGTCTGGATATCAGCTCCGGCGTGTATTTTTTGCGGATGCATATTGGTAAAGAAGTGTTTACGCAGAGATTGATTTTGCAAAAGTAAGCCCGAAGGTTTGAACGTTTCACCCTGCCGGATACAAGTCTGGCAGGGTGAAATGATTTTGGTGGTTCATACAAGCCATATCAATAAATTCAATATTTTTGTTGAAACGAAAACTTCCACCGTTTCAATTACAGGTTTTTTTTAACCACAAAGCAGAGCATTTTAGTTTAATCGTGTGTTCGGGCACATGGCAACGTTGAAGCGCTGCACAGCCTAAAGTCTGGTTGGTCATGACTTTGTGCTTAGTAACATCGACCCGTTCGGTTCTCCTTTATTTTTTTTTACAGCTGGCCCGTGAGCATACATCTATGGGTAGAACGCAAATTCTAATGATACAAAAGCTGTTTTGTACAGCTCTTGCTCTAATCTGTTTTATTTTCTCACAGTTGGCTTACAGTCAAAATGGTGGTACAACTGAAGGGGTTCAGCTCCAGGAAACAGTGAGTATCGGGGCGTCAAATGTCGATACAGTTGCGTTCCCGGCTGCATTGCAACCGGTTGCAGGAGATCTGTATCTCACCGCTATAACAACCAAACCACTAATGCTGGTTGAGCAGGTTTCCGGCTTTGGTTTACTCTGGACCAGACTGCAAGCGCAGTGTTCTGCTCGTGGCAAGACTGGGATTGAGGTGTGGATGGCTCGTGGAACGCCCGTTGCCGGCACAGTGACAGCGGTTTTATCCGACACCGTTGATAATGTCGCGATGGCGCTGTCCCGCTACTCTGGCGTTGATGCGGCGCAACCCATCGCAACTGTTTTTTCCGGCAACTCGCTTGGAGTAAATGCAGCTTGCGAAGGCGGCGTGGACAATCGTAGTTATGCTTTTCAGCTTACACCGTCTCGCATTGGCTCAGTTGTGTATGCAGCTTTGGCTAAACGCAATCGCAACCACCAACCGGGTGCTGGCTTTACCGAGATAGAGGAGTTGATTTCCGGCGCTTCTTCCGGTAAAACGGCGGGTATGGCGGTTATAAACGGGCAGATCACAGATACATCGCTTGTGCATGTTGAGGGTTCATTCAGCCGTAATGTGGATTGGGCGGCAATTGGCTTTGAAATTCGTCCGGCTGCCGGTTTGGTGATGCTTTCGACCGTTGCCAATCCGCCGGGTAGTGGCAGTGTTTTTCGGGAACTTGATAAACCATTTTATTCTTCGGGTGAAGAGGTTGAGGTAACTGCGGCTCCTGCCTCCGGATACGAGTTTGTGAGCTGGAGCGGTGACATTGGCATGGCCGATTCTACTACAAACACTATTCGCCTGACACTGGATGCGCATCGGCTTGTAATAGCTAATTTTAGAGAAATTCCCCCGAAACTTTTCATTGATATCAGCGGAGCTGGAGAAGTTCAACTCTATCCACCCGCAGGTAGTTTTGAAAAGGGGCTTTCCATCAACCTGACCGCCGTGCCGGAGCAAGGGTGGGCTTTTGCCGGTTGGCAAAAAGCGTTGACCGGCTATGTGAATCCAGCGGCTCTGAATATATCTCAAGACACGACGGTTACGGCTATCTTTTTAGAAGTGAAAGCGCCCTATCCCGCGGGTATCTGGACCAGCAGTGAAGCGATGCAGCAATTGCCCATGTTTGGGTTGGCCTGGGAAAATCTAAGGGCAGAGGCGGATAAACCTGTAGGGCAGCCAAACATTTCCGACAAGGATGATTCTGCAGACGAGCGCGTCCTGGCGAAGGCGCTGGTTTTTGCCGGAACAGGCGAAAGCCGTTACCGTGATGAAGTTGTAAGCGCTTGCATGGCGGCCATTGGCACAGAACAAGGCGGGCGAACTCTGGCTCTGGGCCGGCATTTAATTTCCTACGTTATTTCTGCTGATTTGGTGAAGTTGCCGGTGCAGGAAAAGCTTGCTTTCTCTGATTGGCTTCGGCGTATGTTGGATGCTGATCTCGATGATCAGACACTGCGAATTACGCATGAAAACCGGCCAAACAACTGGGGCACGCACGCCGGCGCCAGCCGTGCTGCCGTCGCAGCTTATCTTGGGGACATGACGGAGCTGGCGCGAACCGCTCTTGTTTTGCATGGCTGGCTTGGCGCCCGGGATTTATACTCGGAGTTCAAGTATGGTGAGCTGGATTGGCAGGCTGATTCTGAAAACCCGGTCGGCATTAACCCGGTTGGTGCGACAAAAAATGGCCATTCCATTGACGGCGTTTTGCCGGATGACCAGCGGCGCGCAGGCGCCTTTGCCTGGCCGCCCCCCAAAGAAAACTACGCTTATGAGGCGCTACAGGGCATTCTGGCCCAGGCAGTTATCTTAAATCGTTATGGATTTGACGTTTGGAATTGGCAGGAGCAGGCGATTCTGCGCGCCTTTCGCTGGCTTTATAACGAGGCGGATTTCCCGGCAAATAATGACGATACCTGGCAGCCTTACATTATTAATCAATATTACAATAGCAATTTTCGCACTGTTTTACCAGCGATACCTGGAAAAAATGTCGGCTGGACGGATTGGCTGTTTGGCGGGCAGTACGGTCTGAAAATTGAAATCCAGGGAGAGGGTGAAGCAGAAGTAAATTCCGTGGGCGTTGATTCTATCGGCAGAAGCCTGGTGGAACTGCGCGCCCATCCGAAGTCAGGGGCCATGTTTTCCGGCTGGGGCCGTGATTTTGCCAGCGTAGTCAATCCTGACACCGTTGTGTTGGATACCAACAAAACCATAATTGCCCGATTCCACGATAGCGGCGTTGACGAATTTATGCTGCAAATGGCGAGCTTAGGCGCAGGCACTATCGAAAGCGAACCGGAGGGGGCGTTTTTTTTAGCCGGCACACCTGTCTCTTTGCGTGCTGTTCCTGATACAGATTGGGAATTCCATTCATGGCGCGGAGATCTCACCGGGTTTTTAAACCCTGACACGATTTTGCTGGCGCAAAACATGCGGGTTCAGGCCGTTTTTACCGAGGTCAAGAAAGACACGCAGACCGTATTTTCTTTTGTGCCAACGCATGATACCCATGTTAATTTTTTCAACTACAGAGTGGATTACGGAAGCAGAGCCAATCTGCGCGTCCGATTCAATTATCGTAGTTTTCTCAAATTTGATGTTCAAGGCATCTCCGGCACAATCCGCTCGGCTCGATTGCGATTGTTTGTCGTTGATGCAAGTTCCGGCGGCGATTTTTATCTTGTGGATAATGCTTACTCAGGAACAGAAACACCCTGGGATGAAGACGACCTGACTTGGATGAATGCGCCTGATTTGCCGGCATCTCCTTTTGCCCGTTTGGGCAACACATCACTTGGTTCCTGGGTTGAGGTCGATGTGACTGAGGTTGTGAAAAGCAACGGCCTCTTCAGTTTTGCCATCAAAAAAAATAAACTGAAAAGCGTCCGGTACAGTTCCAAAGAAGGTGCAAACCCGCCGCAGCTCATTGTGCAGCAATCCGCCTATTCCAATTCATCAAAACCGCTCACAGTTGATCTGGCTGAGCCGCAGCGTGCTCTGCCCGAGGTTTTTTATTTGTTGCCGACATATCCGAATCCGTTTAACCTTGAGACCCGCATCAGTTACACTTTGGCAACCGTAGCAAAAGTGAGATTGGCAATTTACAATATTAAAGGCCAATTGGTGCGTTTGCTGGCAGATCAAGTTCTCCCGGCCGGTGAGCACCACACTACCTGGAATGGTCACAATTCTAAGGGAACTGAAGTTGCTTCAGGCGTCTATTTTTTGCGGTTGGAAGCAGAAAAGCAAACTTTTGTTCGACGGCTCATTTTGCAAAAATAGTAATTCCTTTTATTTTTTTATTTCGCAATAAGAATATTATTTGTATTATTGATGTAATAATTGATTGTCGCCCCCATTGTTTTCCTGAATATTTTAGTTTTGATTTACGGCCATTAACCCTCCAGAAGTTGTTGAGTGATGGCGAAAGGGATTTTTATCATGGCAAGCAGCCCGCTCCGATTGACGAACTTCATATTTTTCCTCTGGTATTTTGTTTTTGTTGTGCATTTATCTGCGCAACAAGGGCCTGGCGTCCCAAACCGGCAATACAAGTCCAATGAAGTCTTCAAGGTTATCAGTACTTTTGACTTTACAAATGGTGCCCCGCGGGCGCATGGCCATACCTCAATGCACAAGGGTTACCTGGTTATTATCTATTCGAATGATGGCAGTAAGTTTGACGGCGGGTTTTCATTTTATGATATTTCCAATCCCTATTCGCCGCAATTAGTTTTTCAAAAGGACGATGATGATACCCAGGATATTCGTGAGGCACACGGCTATGGTTACAGCAGCAGCTATCCTGGTGACTATGTGGCGTTACAAGCGACTCAGGGCATCCAAATTTGGGACTGGACAGATGTGACGAATCCGCAAATGCTCAGCTATCCAATTCTTCCCGGCATTGGACCGACTGATTATAGCACTGGCGCCTGGTGGTTGTTTTGGCAGGCGCCGTATATTTATGTCGGCGGTTCGTCAAACGGTATCTACATAATCGATGCCGGCGATGCTGCCAACCCGGTTCTGGTCGATCGCGGCGGCGGAAAACCAAATCCAATTCCCATAAGCCAAACCGGTGGTTTTCGAATCGGACCGGTTTTTGCCATCGGTAACTTGTTGGTGGCAGCGAATGCAAATGATATCGGCTATGTGACCCTTGATATTAGTGATCCGGATGATCCGGTGGTGCTCGATATAAAAACGACTGGCCCAAGGCTTTATAGCTGCCTGGTCAATGGCAATAAAATTCTCGTTGCCGGGCTGCAGAAACGTTTCCAGACACTCGACATTTCTAACCCGGGCAACATTTCAACTGGCCCGTTTGTAGGTTTGGCAAAAGCAGCCGGCTATCTTACCTTCCAGGATGGCTACGCGCATATTGGCGTGGGTGATAATTACTCAAAAGTTGATATGCGCAGTTCGAATTATTCAATTGTCGGTACCGGTTCCTCCGGAATACCGGATCGTGACGAGGATTTTGCCGTCGCTTTCGGTAATCTGGTCGTCGTCAGCGATGACCATGCCGACGTCAGTGTGATGATGCCGCATCAAAGCCAAAAAGACAATAATGGCCCGGCAGTGAATATGGTCAACCCGGTTGACGGAGCGACCGAGCAGGCGCTTACTACCAGGGTCGGGGTCACTTTTACCGACCAAATCGATTTGGGAACGGTAAATTCTTCGACATTCATGCTTAGACCGGTTGGGGGCAACGCCTTACCGGGAAAGTACAGCACGCAAACCGGTATTGCTAACTTTTTCCCGGATCAATTGTTATTACCGAATACCTCTTATGAAGTGGTGATCCCTCAGAATGGCACAACAGATCTGGTGGGCAATGCCACAGAAAGTACGTTCTCCATCACGTTTTCCACTGGCGCTGCCATCGGCAACCCGCTTTCAAGCTCGATTCAACCCACTTCATCTGTGGCAATTAACCAGACAGTTGGTTTTGTGGCTCTGGCCGGCGGCGGTACCGGCAACTATAGTTACTCCTGGGATTTCGGTGACGGCAGTCCGCCGACGCCATTTTCGAGCAGTTCACAGATTACCCACTCCTACCAGAATGCCGGACATTTCACTGTGACGCTGAGCGTGTCTGATGGCCAGGCGAATAGCTATAGTATCGCTTCCCAAACTGTTCATTATCAATTAACCCAGGGGAACGCTACTGCATCAGGTACATTAATCATCGATGAAAATAACAATACGGTTTGGAATGTAAACCCGGATAACAACACGGTTACGGCCACAGATTTCATCTCGTTAAATAAGCTTTTTGAAACACAGGTAGGGGGAACCCCCCGGTCCCTTACATTTGCCCCGGATGGTTCTGTCTGGGTTGTAAATCAGGCTGACGCCACCATCAGCATTTTGGGTGGCAACAGTGGGAGTCAGTTGCAAATTGTCAGTTTGCCTTATGCGTCCCAACCATTCGGCATCATTTTTAGTCCGGATGGCAGCGCGGCTTACGTTACTTTAGAAGCCGCTGGCAAACTGCTGAAACTAGATCCGGTTTCAGGAGTTGTGACGGCGCAAATGGATATTGGCCCTTCGCCCCGGGGCCTGGCAATGACTTCAGATTCGCAGCGACTTTTTGTGACACGGTTTATTTCTCCGCAAGCTCATGGCGAGGTAATTGAGATTGACGCATCATCATTTTCTTTGGTTTCGACTTTTGAGTTGGCGATAGACCCGGGGCCCGACACCGATTCAAGTGGCCGGGGTGTGCCGAACTATTTGATAAATCTGACAATTAGCCCCGATGGACAACGGCTGTGGATTCCTTCCAAAAAAGATAATATCGAACGTGGCCAGTTTCGCGATGGCCAGGCTTTGACTTTTGAAAATACCGTGAGGACGATTGTTTCGCAGGTTGATTTGTCCACCGGCTCCGAAGTGCTCTCAAGCCGAATTGACTTAAATGATCGTGACATGGCCATTGACGTAGCGTTCAGCCCGCTTGGGGATTATGTTTTTGTTGCAACCCAGGGCTCAAACATGATAGATATTTTCGATGCTTATGACGGCACTTTGAAAACGTCGATTAAAGATGTTGGCCGGGCGCCACAAAGTTTGAGCATCAGCGCCGCAGATTCGTTGTTGATTGCACACAGTTTTCTCTCACGCTCCGTCCTAATCTATGATATCTCAGAGATTCTTAAAAAAGGTGGCGGACCGGGGACGCTGCTATCGGAAATTCCGACCGTCAGCCAGGAAAAACTTTCTTCACAAGTGTTGCAGGGAAAACGCATATTCTACAATGCAGATGACAGCCGCATGAATCTTGATGGTTACCTGAGTTGCGCCAGTTGTCATTTGGACGGCGGCAGCGATGAACGTGTGTGGGATTTTACTGATCGCGGCGAGGGTTTTCGCAACACAATTACCCTGGATGGAAGGAGCGGCATTGGTCACGGCCGGGTACACTGGACTGCTAACTTCGATGAAATTCAGGATTTTGAGCACGACATTCGCAACGCTTTTGGCGGCTCGGGTTTTATGTCCAACGCCGGCTTTAATACCGGTACGAGAAACCAGCCTCTTGGAGATCCAAAAGCAGGCATTAGTCAGGAGCTAGATGACCTCGCAGCCTACGTCACTTCGTTGGGCCAGGTTCACCTCAGTCCATTTCGAAATTCAGACGGCAGCCTGACTGCCGATGCACAGGCTGGAAAACAGCATTTTCAATCTTTAGGTTGTGCCGGTTGCCACAGCGGCGATGATTTTACCGATAGTGCCGCTGGTAATTTACACGATGTTGGCACCATTCAATCGAGCTCCGGTCAGAGAATGGGTGGTCAGTTGACCGGCTTTGATACGCCAACTTTAAAAGGGATTTGGCGATCCCCGCCTTATTTGCACGATGGTTCAGCCGCGACATTGATGGACGTCCTGACCACAGCCAATCCGAATAATTTGCACGGAAATACTGCCACGCTTAATCAGACTGAGTTAAACGAACTAGAGGCTTATTTGCTGCAAATTGATGAGTTGGAAACCGCACTGCAATATCAGCTTGTTGTTTCGGCAGTTGGCGCAGGCTCAGTTGTTTTTGACCCTCCGGGTGGTATTTATGCCGCGGGAACAGCAATTGAACTTACGGCTCAACCTTTTGCCGGTTGGGATTTTAGCAACTGGTCAGGCGATTTGACGGGGATAGTCAATCCGGACACAGTTTCGATGATTTCAGATAACAATGTCACGGCTACTTTTGTTTTATCCAACAGTCCATGGGACAAAACCGGAACACAGTGGTCGCCTTATCTTGAATGGGAAGTGTCTAATTCTTCGTATTCAGGCAACCCCTTCGACCTGCTCGCCACCGTGACATTTTCTCATGCAGCAACGGGTCAAAGTCTCACCACCGGCATGTTTTATGATGGAAACGATACCTGGAAGTTTCGTTTTAGCGGCACGAAAACAGGAATCTGGACCTTTTCAACTTCAAGTACTGATTCGGAGTTGAATGGCCATTCGGGTACCGTTACGATTAATCCGAATCCGGATCTTAACGCTCCTGGTTTTGTTACTAATTTTAACAGTATGTGGGGCCGGGCCGGCACGGATGAAGCCTTTGTGCCGCAATATCTAATGTACGGCGGCCCCCAGGGCTATTTCAACGACCCGAATCAAATCGACAGCGATATTCAAACTTTTATGGTTGAGCACGGTTTCACCGGGTTTAACACACCCGTGTTTTGCCGATGGTTTGACATTAACCAGGAGCGCTCGAACAATATTTCGGTTCCTGATCCGGATTTTCGCACATTCCAGGCACTTGAGTTGTTGATCACAAAAGTTTATGATGCCGGCGGCGTTGTCCACATCTGGCAGTGGGGCGATGAATCACGGCAGCAGACGCCCGTGCGCTGGGGTAAAAACGGCACCGAAGATAAAAGGCTGCAACGCTACATTGCCGCTCGTTTAGGCCCTCTTCCCGGCTGGACAATGCAGTATGGCTATGATCTCGATGAGTGGGTGGTTGAGGACGACTTGCAGCAATGGCACACCTATTTGCAGCAGCAGTTTGGCTGGTTTCATTTTTTAGGAGGAAGAAATCCGGGCCCTCATAATCCGGGTGAGCCATTCAACCAGATTTATGAGAATTTGGATTATTCCAGCTACGAACAGCACAGGCCTGATTATGATCAATATGTTGCTACTCTAAACGCTCGGCCATCAAGGCCCTCGTTTTCAGAAGATCGGTTTCGAATTCGCAATCAGGGTAATTCCAAGGATTACACCATGGAAGAGACCCGTCGCGGTTTGTGGGACTCTGCAATGGCGGGCGGCATCGCAAACATTTGGGGAAATCTGTTGGGAAGTGGTGCCGGTGCAAATCAGGGTACAGCGACCTCAGCGCCCTATTCTAATCCTGAGTGGATTAAAACAAACGCTGTATTTTTAAACGGCAGGTTCTCGAAAGACCTTGTTCGAGACAACAGTCTCACGGACGGTGTGTGTTTGAGAACTGCAGGGAATGAGAGTTTGTTATTTTATAAAGAAGACGCGACTTCTGTACAGATTGATCTGTCGGGGACGCCGGGCGCCCAACCTGCTATTGCGGTCAATGCAAAACTTGCCTATTCTGAAATTGGTTTAGGCAACCTGAGCGCATCGAATCAGGTTTGGACGGCACCGTATCAATCAGATTGGGCCATTGCAGTCGGTAATTTTATGGCGCCGGCCAATACCCCGGACATAGCCGTATCGCCCTCCTCGCACAATTATGGTTCGGTGGTTATTAATACCAGTACTTCATTTACATTTCAGGTTCAAAACAGTGGCGGTCAGGATTTAAACGTAACATCTACGACTTTGACTGGCGCTGACCCAACAGAATTTTCCATCACCGGTGATGGCAGCTTTACCCTGGTTCCCGGCGCGTCCCAGGACATTGTTGTTAGCTTTGCCCCGACTTCTCTCGGAGTCAAAAATGCCATTTTGGAAATTTCAAGCG
>JAJDAG010000105.1 GCA_029262005.1 Candidatus Zhuqueibacterota bacterium
AAAATGATTCGCTATTCGTACGATTTGCTTGGCCTGATTCCGTTCTTCACAGCCGGCGATGATGAAGTTCGTGCCTGGACAATCACAAAAAACACCCGGGCGCAAAATGCCGCCGGTGCAATCCACTCTGATATTGAACGTGGATTTATTCGAGCGGAGGTCGTTGAATTTGAAAAGCTGAGTGAACTTGGCTCACTGGTCAAGTGCAAAGAGCAAGGCGTTTTCCGTCTTGAAGGGAAAGATTACATCGTCAAAGATGGCGATGTTATCGAATATCGCTTTAATATATAGGAGAAGCGAACTCTTGAAACTCAAAATAGCTGTTGGCCTGGTTATAAGCATCGTATTTGTTTACCTGGCATTTGTCAATGTTAATTTCAATGAAGTTCTCGATGCATTAAAGCGCGCCAACTACCTCTGGTTATTGCCGGCAGTTCTGGCAATGGTGCTCAGTCACTTTTTGCGTGCAGTGCGCTGGCACTATATTTTTGAACCCATAAAGCCAATCAAACTCGGGCCGCTTTTTTCCGCCCTCATGATTGGTTACGCTGCCAACAATATTTTCCCATTAAGGATGGGCGAATTCTTACGCGCCTACGCCATTGCCAAATCACAAAAGATTAGTAAAACATCTTCATTTGCGACCATTATTGTTGACCGGTTGCTGGATATTCTGGCCTTGCTGGTCCTGATGGCCGTAAGCGTTTATTTCCTGCCGACACAAGAAACCGACGGCGGCATTTTTATGCTGGTGAAAAAAGGGGGATATATCATTAGCGCAGGAACCGTTGGCGTCATTGTCTTTATGGTTCTTCTGATGGAGAGAACCGAAGAAACAATGAAAATCTTGCAGCGCCTCTTACCCCATAAACTTTTCGAACTGATTGATAAAGTTGTTCGCTCGTTTATCGATGGATTTCTTGCATTCAAAAAGGCGGAACACTATCTGGCCATCACCGGTCTGTCAATTGCAATTTGGCTTTTATATGCCCTTGTGGTTTACTTCTCGTTTTTTGCATTCGCATTCGATTTAGGGTTCGGCGCCAGCCTGGTCACCCTGGTTATTATCAGCCTGGGCCTGATGATACCTTCTTCACCCGGCTTTATTGGCACCTACCATTGGTTTTGTAAAGCCAGTCTTGCTCTATACGGCATTCCTGAAGGGGCGGCAGTCAGCTTCGCCGTCATCAGTCATGCGATGAATACACTGCCATTTACAGTCATCGGCCTTTCCTATTTCTGGAAAGAAAATCTACGTTTCTCAGATGCTGTTTCTGAAAAAAAGGCGGTTGAGCATGCGGAGAAGAACAGCTAAGCACCGCGCCTTGTGAGTGCCGCTTGTTTTTTAGAGAATGGACCAACTTTTCAATGAATGAAAGACAGAAATGAGATACAGAGCCATTTTTGCGCAAGATGAAAACGGGTTATTCCTTCCTGAAAATGCCCGCATTACCAAACTGCATTTTTCATTTAAAAAAAACAGTATCAGACGAATCAAAACTATAAATGGAAAATAGTAATAGAAGAACTCTTTACTCTTATTCGCCCGGAAGACCTCTCTGCCGGCTAGTACAAATCTAAGCACCAAACATGTCTGTTCTCCTTTTTTTTATAGATGGCATTGGAATTGGCAAATATGACCCGGAAGTAAACCCATTTGCCAAATTCACCACATCATTTTTTCCGCAATTTTTGGATAGAAAAATCGCTGAAATTCCATTCGATGGCGTCTGCACTGCAACCGACGTGAGAATGGGCCTGCCCGGCTTGCCACAAAGTGCTACCGGGCAAACCGCCATGCTAACCGGAAAAAATGCTTCCCGGCTTATCGGCAGGCACCATCCAGGGTTTCCAACCGTGAACTTGCGCAAGCTTTTGGCCGAAGAGAGCATTTTCCTGAAAATTGAAAAAATGCGACTGACAGGTACTTTCGCAAATGCATTTACCCCGGCTTATTTCAGACGTGCCGAACGCAGTATCTCCGCAAGCACCTGGTCGTTAAAAGCATCAACATTTCCATTCAGGTGGCTCAAACCTGACTTGTGGGAAAACCGCGCCATTTCGCATGACCTCACCAACGACTTCCTCAACAATCTCGGCCATAAAGCACCCAGCAGGACGCCGGAAGAGGCTGCAGAAATTCTCGCAACGATTACCCGGGATGTGGATTTTTGCTTGTTCGAGTATTTCCTGACCGATGCCATTGGCCACGGTCAGGACATGGATTGGGCAAAAGAAGAATTGGGCAAGCTCAAGCGTTTTCTGCAAGCATTACTCACGGCTCTGCCATTGCAAGAGCATACGGTTATTCTCACGAGTGATCACGGTAACTTTGAAGACTTGAGTGTGCCAACTCACACAAGCAATGCCGTGCCAACGATTGTTTGGGGAAAAAATCGGAACTCTATATTGAAGAAAATGAGTAGAATTGAAAATGTTACAGGTACAATTTTAGAATATTTGTCGACGAATCACAAGATTTAGCCGAGCTTTTTTCAGGCTGGAGCATTTATAATAATTTCTCCGCATCTTCTGCGTTATATTTTTTCATGCATAATTCAGCTTAGGAAAAGGCGCTTACGCTCCCTGATATTAAAGACCTCGATAAACTACATTGATGCAGCGATGAATTCCCGAAACAACTTCTGCTGTAATTGATCCTCCGGCGCCAGTTCCGGGTGCCAGTGCACGGCAATCATCCAGGGATGCGTTTCATGCTCCATCGCTTCGATCACACCGTCGTCTGCATGGGCAGTCACCCGCCAACCAGAACTGATTCTGCCCAGGGCCTGGTGGTGTTTTGATTGCACCGGAATTCTGCCTTCACCTAAAATATCACCAAGCCGGCTTTCTTTTAAGAGCGAAACCTCGTGCACCACTGTGCCACCATTGTCAGCTCTGTGACAAACTTTCTCACCATATTTATCCGGCAAGTGTGCCAGCAAATTGCCGCCGGTGACAATATTTAAAAGCTGAAACCCTCGACAAATACCCAGTACCGGTTTGACTTCGTGCAGTAAACGGTCGGCAAAAAGCACTTCAAAGGCATCCCGTTCCGCATCGACTCGCGTAATGGCAGGGTGTGATTCGCCGCCGTAAATTGTCGGACCGAAATCACCGCCACCCGCTAGAATGACGCCGTCAACTATCTGCAAAGCCTGCGTAATATTGGTCTCGCCTGGGGTCAGCAATACAGGCAAGCCACCGGCGCGCCGCACCGAATCGACATATTCTCCAGGCAGGTAAAATTGGCCTTCAGCGTCACGGCCGTAAGTGGTGATGCCGATTACAGGTATTTTTTTTCTTCGCAAAATATTTTCCTTTTTTTAAAAAAAAGACCGCGAAAATCTGTCTCCTCTCAAAGGAAGTTTGACTTGGTGTCTACTTTGAAGAGGTGCGATGCCTGAAACGGCCAGTGACAAATCGGGGAGATGTCTGCCACAAGTAACTTTGAAAATTCAATTGAGCTTGAAATGACGACCTGTGAATTATTCAGGAGAATGAGCCGCCACAAACTCAATCAATGCTTCCGCGCTCCGACGTTCTGGCCCGGCTCAGGAATTACTCATGTCAGGCCCGCTCAAAATAGCGCTGCCGCTCCCACGCCGTCACCACTTCATCAAACTTACGTTGTTCGGTGCGAAAAAAGTGTAAATAATGTTCGACCACTTTCACGCCGAACGTTTCCTTCGCCCACGCACTGGAGGCAAACACATCTATCGCCGCAAGCAGCGACTTTGGCGCATGCGGCACCTCGCTGGCAGTATAAACATCGCCTTCATAAACATCGGGTGGTTCAATTTTATTTTCAATGCCATCCAGGCCGGCTGCAAGCGTGGCAGCAAATGCCAAGTACGGATTCGCATCTGCGCCCGGAGTGCGGCACTCAACTCTCAACGATGGCCCGTGGCCGACAATTCTGAAAGCAGCCGTACGATTGTCATAGCTGCAAGCAATTCCTGTTGGTGCGAAAGACCCGGCCACAAAGCGTTTATAGGAAGTCGGATAAGGCGCATAAAAGACCATAATTTCCTGTAAATGTTTCATCCAACCACCAAGAAACCAGCGAAAAATGGGTGAACACTTCACACCGCCGTAAGACTCTTTTCCCGGAAAAAGCGAATCAATACCGGACTTGTCCCAAAGACTGGCATGTATGTGCATACTTGAACCGGCAAACGCCTCATTCCATTTTGCCATAAACGAGATTGCACATTCTTTTTGCCAGGCGATTTCTTTAGCAGCATGCTTATAAAGCACACTGCGGTCGGCCATTTCCAGGAACGGCGCGTAGCGAAAATTAATTTCCTGTTGGCCGGGGCCCCATTCGCCCTTGGAAAACTCCACAGGAACTCCCGAGCGATCCATGTGGTGACGAATCGCGCCAATGACAAATTCCTCCTTCGTTCCCTGCAGAATATGGTAGTCCTCGATGTAGCGACCGATTGGCTTCAGGTCCACGTATTTTTTGTCAGCGGCCTCCTCATAGGTATCCTTAAAGACGTAAAGCTCAAGCTCAGAAGCGCCCATTACACGGTAGCCATGTTTGTCGGCACGTTGAAGTTGCGCTTGCAAAATTGAGCGTGGTGCCAAGGCAACCAACTCGTCTTTCTCCTCTGCAAACACATCACAAAGAACAATGGCCGTTTTTTCCAACCAATGGGCGACACGCAATGTTGTCAAGTCCGGAACAAGTCTAAAGTCACCGTAGCCTGCCTCCCAACTGGTAAAGTCATAGCCTGGTACCGGCTCCATTTCCATGTCACAAGCCAGAAGATAATCACATGCGTGCACGCTGTTCTCAAGCACATCTTCCAAAAAATAATGGCCGGTAATGCGCTTGCCAAGCAAACGACCGTAAATATCTGGAAAGACCGTCAGCACAGTTTCAATTTGCTCATCTGCAACCAATTTTTTCAACTGATTTGTATCCAGCATGCCACGTAATTTTTCTTCAGACATAGAGTTTCTCCGTGCCGGTTAAGGGAATTCAAATTTGCTAAAGAAATATAGACGTTTTCTTGAAAAAGTCAAATAACTCCGCAGCAGCCGTTGACAAATTCCTCAGTGTTGTTATATTTATATTTTTCGTGCACGATCGAACGATATAAATTCATTTGCACTGCTTTATTCATGAATTTTGCCACAGAGACACTGAGAACACAGAACTTACAATATAACCGCTCTCATTGAAGATAGTTTTTATGAGCAAATGGTGTGTCTCACCTTTCTTAAACGCTAACCTTATGTTTTTTGGAATCAGTGCTCTCCGTGGCCGATGCATAATTCAAGTTACGTAAAAACGGACCTCCCTACAATCTTAAAAATCAAACTGGACAACCATGACCAGCAAAGAAAAATCAGAAATCATCATAAACAAACTGGAAGCGCTCTACCCGCAACCACCGATACCTTTAAATCACAAGGATCCGTTTACGCTGCTCATCTCTGTGCTGTTATCGGCACAGACCACAGACGTAATGGTCAATCGGGTAACGCCGGAGTTGTTTCGCCGTGGCGACAATGCCGAACGACTGGCACAATTGAGTATTGACGAAATCTGCCAAATCATCAGACAAGTTGGACTGGCGCCGAGCAAAGCAAAAGCCATTTACGGCCTTTGCCGCATTTTGCTGGAAAGCCACGATGGCCAAGTGCCCGGAAGCTTCGCAGAACTTGAAGCTCTGCCAGGCGTAGGACACAAAACTGCCTCGGTAGTTATGGCGCAAGCTTTTGGTGTGCCGGCTTTTCCGGTGGACACACACATTCACAGATTGGCCTGGCGCTGGGGTTTGTCCAATGGCAAATCCGTGACGCAAACAGAAAAGGATTTAAAACGTATTTTTCCAAAAGAGAAATGGAATGTCCTGCATTTGCAAATTATCTATTTTGGCAGGGGATATTGCCCGGCGCGCAATCACCAGCGGCAAGGCTGCCCACTGTGCAGTGTTGTAGGCCGAAAAAGAGGGTTTAAATAAAGAAAAGCCCCGGCAAAGGCAGCAATCCTTCACAAGGGCTTCTCTCTTCAAACCAGGAACAAGTCTGGTCAATCAACCCGGACTTAAAGCAAAGCCTTTGCTTTGGCAACGATGTTCTCAACTGAAAACCCCTTACCTTTGAACACCAGTTCTGCCGGTGCACTGGCGCCAAAACTATCAATACTAACCACGGCGCCTTCATCACCAACCCATGCGCGCCAACCGGATGAATGCCCAGCTTCAACCGCAAGCCGTTTCCTTATAGATGGCGGCAGTACCAGATCACGGTATTCCTGCGATTGTGCCTGAAACAGTTCCAAGCTCGGCATGCTGACAACCCGTGCATCAACGCCGCTTTCTGCAAGTTCTTCCTGAGCCGCAAGTACGAGCTGTACCTCCGAGCCTGTGGCCAGAAAAATTAACTCAGGAGTGGCGCCCTTTTCTTTTGAAAGTATGTAAGCACCCCGTAAAACACCCTCTGCACCGGCGTAAATCGTGCGATCAAGTACGGGCAAGCCCTGGCGCGTCAAAACAAGCATGGTCGGCCCGTTACGGCGCTCAAGCGCAGCACGCCAGGCGTAGACCGTTTCATTGGCGTCAGCGGGGCGCATCACAACGAGATTTGGGATAATTCGAAGAGAAGCCAGTTGCTCGACCGGCTGGTGTGTCGGGCCGTCTTCACCCACACCAATGGAATCATGCGTCATAACATAAATGACGGGAATACCCATCATTGCTGCCAGGCGAATGGCCGGCCGCGCATAGTCGGTAAAAATAAAAAATGTGGACACAAACGGTGTAATGCCGCCATGCAGCGCCATGCCTGAAGCGGCAGAACACATAACATGTTCACGAATTCCGTAAGCAATATTACGGCCCGTGTAATCATCTTTCGAAAAATAGTGTGAACGCTTGATCATTGTTTTTGTGGAAGGCTCTAAATCAGCACTGCCGCCCACAAGCCAGGGCAATTTGTCAGCAAAACCATTAATGACTTGGCCCGAGGCAGCGCGGGTGGCAATGGCGCCATGCTCTGGCGAAAACCCTGGAAGACAAGCAGACCAGCCTTCAGCCGGCTCGCCGTTTAAAGCCTGCTCAAACTGTACAGCCAACTCAGGAAATTTCGCTTTGTATTCAGCATACCGCCTCTGCCAATTCGCCTCAAGCTCTTTGCCTTGTTGCACAGCCTTACGCATTTTCCCCAGGACATCTTCCGGCACCAGAAACGCTGCGTCTTCAGGCCAGCCGTAAGCTTTTTTGGTTAAACGAATTTCTTCGTCGCCCAGAGGCGAGCCATGTGCTGCGGCCGTGTCCTGCTTGTTTGGAGAGCCAAAGCCAATATGTGTTCGCAAAATAATCAGCGATGGTTTGTCAGTGACAGCTTTTGCTTCTTCAAATGCACGAGCGATGGCATTGACATTTTCACCTTGTTCCCCAAGGTTTATTACATGCCAATTATAGGCTTCAAATCGCTGCATGACATTATCAGTACAGGTTATCGATGTGTCACCCTCAATGCTGATGTGATTGTCGTCAAACAGGCAGATGAGTTTGCCAAGCCCGAGGTTACCAGCCATGGAAGCAGCTTCATGCGAAGCACCTTCCATGAAATCACCGTCGCCGCAAAAAACGTAGGTATTGTGATTTACAATCTCATGCCCGTCACGATTATAGACCGCCGCCAGGTGGGCCTCAGCCACGGCCATGCCAACGGCGTTCATCAGTCCTTGTCCGAGCGGACCCGTTGTTGTCTCCACACCGGGCGTGTGGCCATATTCCGGGTGTCCGGGCGTCAAGCTACCCAATTGCCGAAACTGCTTAAGGTCATTAAGCGATAAAGCGAATCCGGTCAGATAAAGCAAGGAATAAAGCAAAGCGGAAGCATGGCCATTGGAAAGCACAAACCGGTCACGGTCAAACCAATCGGGATTGCCGGGACTGAAATGCATGACGCGCGCCCAGAGAGCATAAGCGGCCGGCGCCAGAGCCATGGGGGCGCCAGGGTGACCGGAATTGGCCTTTTGGATCGCGTCAATGGCCAGTGTCCGGATTGTGTTCACGCAAAGTTGATCAAGGGAATCAGGGGAAGTGTTGTTTGCTTTCACAGTTGAAAGTCCTTTCGCTTTTGTATTTTACTGCAAATTATTACAATTTTTTGGGTTGAGAAATAATCATACTGCGACTCATGCCAGTAAGTTAAATCTCCTCATATCGGGTTACATGCCCAAAAAATGAAATTTAAAATATAACCTAAACTAAGCCACAAAGCAACTCAAATATTGACTATCACCGAGACTTAACAGCGCCAAACCGCAAAAACATTTTGCAAGTGGAAGCAGCAAACCACCTTTTCATATTTGAATTGAGCGATTTAATTTGTAGTTTTGCGCCACCATGCAAAACACCATACAAATCCGCGGCGCCCGTGTCCATAATCTAAAAAATATCGATGTCGAGATCCCGCGGAACAAACTGGTGGTGATAACCGGCGTTTCCGGCTCAGGCAAATCAAGTCTGGCTTTTGACACGTTATATGCCGAAGGGCAGCGCCGGTTTGTTGAATCGCTTTCGGCCTACGCCCGCCAGTTTCTCGAACGCATGGATCGACCCGATGTCGATGAAATTCGTGGCATTTCACCGGCTGTGGCCATTGAGCAAAAAAATCCGACAAAAAATTCCCGCTCAACCGTTGCAACCGCAACCGAGATTCACGATTACCTGCGCCTGCTCTTTGCCCGCATTGGCCGTACTTTTTGCCCGGATTGCGGCAATGAAGTCAGACCGGAAAGAGTTGATGATGTGGTTGAGCAGCTACTTGACCTACCGGAAAACTGTAAAATCCAAATCACGTTTCCACTCACCGGTCAATCCAAAGAAGCGCGTGGGCTGCAACTGGCTGACCTGAAGCAGCGCGGCTTCTTTCGTCTGCTGATTGATGAACAGGTCATCCCAATCGCAGAAGCGAAGCCGCAAATACTCAAAAAAGGTCCAATTTTCGTTCTGATAGACCGCCTGAAAGTGCAAGCAAAAATCAAAACCAGGCTGGTGGACTCTTTGGAAATGGCCTTTCGGGAAGGCTTTGGGCGTATGACAATTTTTGTTGATAATGCTGAACCTTTGCAATTTTCGCAGACGTTGCACTGTGCGAAATGTGATGTTGATTTCATTGAGCCGCAGCCGCGTTTGTTTTCTTTTAACAATCCATTTGGTGCCTGTCAGGCCTGCAACGGTTTCGGAGAAATTGTTGAAATTGATCTCAACCTTGTTATTCCGGACGCCGGAAAATCTCTCGAACAAGGGGCTGTTGCGCCCTGGAACACACCCAAACGCCGCGGCACATTTGCCAAAATGCTTGAGATGGCACACAAACACGGCATAAATACAAAATTGCCCTGGCGCGATCTGCCGCCGGAACATAAACAGCTCGTTGTTGAGGGAGACCGGCCGTTCCCGGGCATAAACGGTTTTTTCAAAAAACTCGAACGCAAGAAATACAAAATCGGCATTCGCGTGCTTTTGAGTCGCTATCGTGGCTACATTCCCTGCCCGGCCTGCGGTATGACCCGGCTTAGAACGGAAGCACTCAACGTTCGAATCGCCAGCAAACACATCGGAGAAGTCGGTAGCATGAGCATTGACGAGGCTTACTCCTTTTTTGCCGGCTTAAAAATCAGCGATTTTGAAACAGAGGTTGCTGCCCAGATTTTGCTGGAGTTGCGCAGGCGGCTTAAATATCTCGTTGATGTAGGACTGGGCTACCTCACTCTCAATCGCCGGACACAAACACTTTCCGGAGGTGAATTTCAGCGCATAAATCTGGCCACCGCCCTTGGCTTCAAACTGGTGGGCTCGCTTTATGTGCTCGACGAACCCTCCATCGGTTTACACCCGAAAGACAATGAAAAATTGATAAAAATCCTGCTGGCCCTGCGCGATCTGGGCAATACTGTGGTGGTCGTTGAGCATGACAGGGAAATGATGCAATCCGCCGACTATCTGCTCGATTTAGGCCCGCTTGCCGGCGAACATGGCGGTTCGCTTATTTTTCAAGGTACGTTCGCGGCCATGATGGGCAATGGTGCCAAATCATTGACCGCCTCCTATTTGAAAGGTGAACGGAAAATAGAGATACCGAGTGACCGTAGAAAAGACAACGGTCAATTTTTAACTGTGGTCAATGCCTGCGAAAATAATCTGCAAAATCTGACCGTACGGTTTCCCCTGGCGCTTTTTTGTGTTGTGACCGGTGTTTCCGGCTCGGGAAAAAGCACTTTGGTACACGACGTGCTTTATGCGGGAATAAAAAAAAATCTGGGAGAATGGCAGAAACGTGTGGGCGAGTGTGAACGAATTGAGGGAATGGCACAAATAGATGGCGTAGTGCTTGTGGACCAGTCGCCAATTGGGCGAACCCCACGTTCAAATCCGGCTACTTACACCAAAGCATTCGATGGCATCCGCGATTTGTTTGCGCAAACCGTGCGAGCAAAAGCGCGCGGTTTTAAACCGGGAACGTTTTCCTTTAATGTCAGTGGTGGACGCTGCGAACGCTGCGAAGGCGCCGGAGTTGAAAAAGTAGAAATGCAAGTCCTCGCAGACTTGTACATTCGTTGTGAGGCCTGCAATGGTCACCGCTACACGCCTGATGTAGTTGATGTTAATTACATAGTGAAAAATATTTTCGATGTGCTCGAAATGACCATTACCGAATCTCTCACATTTTTTGGTGATGCCCCTAATGTTGAAAAAAAATTGTCTGCATTG
>JAJDAG010000106.1 GCA_029262005.1 Candidatus Zhuqueibacterota bacterium
AGTGTCCAAAAACGAATCACCAATAATTCATTGGTGGAAGCCGCAGAACCTATGGCGCGTGTTGCTCGGTCATTGGCTCCATCCGATTCGGGTGTGTTGAAAGAAGCCATTATCGTTTCAACCAAAGCGGACATTCGTGGACGGCTCCGCAATAAGAACTTACGATTTGGTTTCGTTGGTCCAAGCTATTCACCCACGTCAGCCTTCTATGCGCCACACGCTCACTTGGTGGAGTTCGGAACCGCCGCCCGGTATCACAAGAACGGTAAGTTCGTTGGTCAAGCACCCGCACAACCCTTCATGCGTCCGGCATTTGATTTGGAGAAGGTTGGAACCGTGAACCGGTTTAGGGATATTATAATTGTTGAAGTCGAAGCAGCACGACGTAAAGCTATCAAGAAACTAAAACTAAAATCAATTAAGGCAAGCCGAAGCAGGCGGGGATTGGAATAATGGCGAGTGCTCTTGAACGTGGCATAGTTGACGCATTCGCAGCGGATGCAGGGATTGATGCTTTAATGGGTGGTCGGTTATTTCCAATGGAACTTCCCGATAGCAACCGAATATTCCCAGCGGGCGTGTACCAGATAATCGATAATCCGCGACAAGCAACGCAAGACGGCGACTCTGGGACAACCTTTGCACGTGTCCAATTCAGATTGTATGCTCACACATATCTTGAAACGGTCGCTATGCGTAACGCTATTGTTTCAGCATACAGCGGAACTAAGCCAGCCGGGTTTGGATCACCAGCGGTCCTATTGACCGGATGGTTTATTGAGAATGAACGCGATGAAATCGCTACAGAACTTCAGCAATCCGGTGTTAATCTCTTTTCTAAAAGGCTTGACATAACGATACATACAACGGATATTTAACCTTAACACTAAATAGGAGTAACGCTTATGACTTCGGCAGAATTGGGTATTGGCACCCTTTTGCAATACGGTGACGATTCAGCGTCGCCGGAATCATTTACAACCCTCGCGGAAGCGCTCGACATTACTATCTCTGTGGCTCGTGAATTTCTTGATGTAACTAATCAAGATAGCCCAAATGAATCACGTGAATATATTGGTGGGCTTTCTGACGTTGATGAATTCACCGTTGAAACAAATCTTAAACCTACTGACGTTTCACAAGCCGCAGCACTTGGTTTTCAAGAATCCGGTGCAGCTAGAACGTGGCGTATTTTTGAATCGCTCACAGGCGGTGGAACCCGTGAATGGAGATTTGAGGCAATCGTTTCAGGTTACAGCGTCAACACTCCTGTTGCAGCACAAAAAACATTGTCATTCACATTCCGTATCACCGGTGGTGTTGTTCGTTACAACCAAGCTTAAGAAGGGTTTACAATAATGACTAATAAATTCGCAATCCCGACCATTGAATTAGGTGGTGAAGTTTTTGACCTTCGCTGTAATGGTCGGGCGCTAGCAGAAATTGAATCGATCTTCGGGGATGTTCCGTTCACGGAAGCTTTAGCCAAATTGGTTGATCAGCTAAACGCGCGAACCTTCAAGATTGGTTTGATTGCTGAAGTATTCTCCGCGATGGCGACTAATAAAGATGGTGCGAAACCTGATAAGAGTTTTGCTCTTGAACATATGGAAAGCACTGCCGACACTATCCGTATTGTTGAAGCAATCGGTAAAGCTTTGTCACTTCATTTCCCCTCCGTTGGTGATAATACGGAGGTAGGCGAAGACGCCGAACCGGGGGAAGCCAAAGCGTAGCAGAGTTAGTAGTATCCGGCGCAACGCTTGGGTTGAAACCTAATGAAGTGTTAGATATGACGCCTTTTGAATTTTCGCTATACTCGCGTGGACGCCAACGTACTGAATTTGATGAAACTACAAGAGTAGTGTCAACTGCTTATCTTGGCGCTTCACTAACTCGTTCTAAACGTATGCCACCGCTAAAGAATTTCCTTCCACAAAGAAAGTTAACAAAGGTTGAACAAAGCAAGAAACTATGGCAAACTATCAAAGGTTTGTCGGTAATGGGTGTCGGTAAGGTTAAGGTAAACAGAAAGAAAAAGTAAATGGTTCAAGGCGTTGTCGGTTCATTACGGGTTAATCTTTCTGCGAACATTGCTGAATTTACTGAAGGCTTTGCCCGCGCGAGTAAACAGCTTTCAAAATTTTCAAAAGATGCTGATCGCATAGGTCGGAATATCCAAAACGTTGGCAAAGGGTTAACGATTGGTATTACCGCGCCGCTTGCATTGTTTGGTCGAAAGGCGGTCAACACTGCCCGTGATGCTGAAGAACTTCAAGCCGCTTTTGATTTCAGTTTCGGCAAAATGCAAGCGTCAATGAATGAGTTTGCGGTTACTACTGGTGACGCACTAGGTCGATCAACCCAATCACTTCAAGAACAAGCTTTCACATTTAATCAGTTGTTCAAGACTGCGCTTGATCCACAAGCCGCATCGGAATTATCACAACAATTTACACTACTAACTAATGACCTTTCATCGTTCTTCAACGTTGCTGAAGATGATGCGTTAACAAAACTTCGTTCTGGTCTTGTCGGGGAAGCCGAACCGTTGAGAGCGTTTGGGGTGTTCCTATCCGCCGCGGCTGTTCAAGCAAAAGCATTAGAACTTGGTATCGGTGATGCAAATGGTCAGCTTACAGAACAAGAGAAAATTCTTGCACGTGCTGCAATCATCATGGAACAAACCAGCGATGCGCAAGGTGACTTGATCCGAACGTCAGAAAGTTTTGCGAATAAACAACGTGAGCTTGGTGCGGAGATTGACGAACTTTCCGTTATCATAGGTCAAGAATTAATTCCACCACTGACTGAGTTATTGAAAATAGTAGTTGGTGGAATTAAGAGTTTCCGCGAACTTGATCCGAGTGTTCAAAAGAATGCAATTCGAATGGCTGGCTTCGCGGCGGCACTTGGCCCCGGTTTAATCGCCCTTGGTTCATTAGTCAGATTAGTAGGTTTTGCATCTAAAGGGTTAGCAATCTTTGCAACTGTTAGTGCAACTGCATCCGGCGCGGCGGGGAAACTAAAACTTAATGTTCTTGGATTAGCTGTTGGTTTTGCGGCTATGGTTGGACCCGCGAACTCGGCGGGTAAGGCGCTTGGTGGTTTTCTTGATGAACAATTTCAACTTGGTGAACGCCTCGCGATTTTTAAAGCAACGTTACCTAAAGCTATTGGTGGTCTTGGTGTTAGTGCTGATGAAGCCCGCCAAGCATTAGAGCGGACTAGGGAAGCTCGCAAAGAGGCAGACAGAATAGCCGCTTTGCCATTACGCGAAGGTCCGTCACTCACCACCGGTAGTACTGGTGTTGGTAATGTAACTGAATTAACGCAAGCGGAGCAAGACGCTGCAACAGCAACAGATGAATTAAATGCTTCACTCGCTGCATTCACAAATGAAGTAAGTGATATAGATACAGCTATTGCCCCGGCTACAGATGGAATAATTGAGTACAAAAACGAAGTTGCAGCGTTAGATGATACAGTTGGTGTATCCTTTAATAACTTTAATCCGGTTGTATCACAGATTGAAATCTTCAATGACGCTTTGCGTAATTCTGGAAACCAGCTTGCTAGAGCAATTGTAAACTTCGATGGATTTGGTGGATCGCTGAAAAATATACTCGCTAGTTTTTTAGAACTTGTCGCAATTCAACCGTTCATTAATCAGTTGTCGAACCTCTTTACAGGTGGTGCAAGTGGTGGTTCGGTGGGTGGTATTTTCGGTGGGATTGGTAAGTTATTCGGTGGGGCTCGTGCTGATGGTGGTCCGGTTATGGCTGGTCGTTCGTTCTTAGTTGGTGAACGTGGACCGGAATTGTTTGTACCAAGACAATCCGGTGAAATCATTGCTAACGATGATATGGGTGGCAGACGTGGACGCGGTGGTGTGACCGTCAACCAACGTATTGTCGCTGAAGACCCTAACGCTTTCCGTGCTTCAGAACGCCAGCAAGGTCGCAGAATAAAACGCGCGTTGGAAGGTGTGTAATGGCTACCCGGTTTAAAGATGAATATTTGAGTTCGAAGATAGTTGGGTATCCTGCGCGGATTTCTCCAAACTTCTCAACCGATCTTGCACAAAGTGACAGCGGTAGTGAACAAGCTAACCAGCATTGGCAACATCCGTTGCGATCCATTACGTTAGCAGATGGTGTTCGTGATCAACCCACATTCGAAGCTCTTAAAGCGCATTGGCTTGTTATGCGTGGTCCTGCTTTTTCTTTCCCGTGGCGCGATCC
>JAJDAG010000107.1 GCA_029262005.1 Candidatus Zhuqueibacterota bacterium
CCAGTGGCAAAGTTATACTAAAAAATGTGCGTAATTTTCCGGCGCGCAACATTTTTGCCGCTTCTTCCAGGCGCGGATCAACCCCTTCAATGGCCACTCGTACCGTTCGCACCAGCAAGGGCATACTAACCACCGCAGCGGCCAAAACAGCAGCCAGCCAGGTGAAAGCAAGCGGCAGTCCCCACAGCTCAAATGTTCGCCCGACAGCGGTGTTTGGACCAAGCATTAAAAGAAGAAAATAACCGGTTACCACAGGTGGCAGCACGAGCGGAACATTCACAAAACCGTCCAAAAGTGACTTGCCCCAAAAATTGCGTCGTGCAAGCAGCCAGCCGAGGAAAGTACCGATCGGTAAAAGCAGTAGCGTTGCCAGAAGCGCTACTTTAAGCGAAAGCAAAAGAATCTGAATTTCAGCGCTGCTCACTTTTTTCTTCGGTTGTAAGGATCGAAAAACCGTTTATGGTAAATATTGGGCGAGCGGTAGATGACTGCAAAAAGGTGAAAAAATCGTTCGTGAGTGGGTGGTGAGAACCCTTCATGATAGCCACCGGATAACGAATCGCCGGTTGAATCGAGTCGGGTAAAAACAGGGCAATTCGGACCCGCCGGCTGATGGCCGCATCACTGGCATAAACGAGGCCGCAATCAACATCACCGCGCTCAACATAAACCAGTGTGGCGCGAGCATTTAGTGTGGGAATGCATTTACCGCGAACTTGCTGCCATAAACCGGCCGTTTTCAACGCTTGTCTGGCATAAACGCCGGCAGGTACATGCGTCCAGTCGGCCACTGCAATTCGCCTGATTTTGGGATCTATCAAATCCATCACAGTCTTGAGTTCTGCCGACGATGCAGCGGGAACAACCAGCACCAGTCTATTGGTCAGCAACAATTGTTGTGACGCTTGCTGCAACAAATCTTTCTGCTGAAGATAATTCATCCAGTCGGTATTAGCAGAAATGTAAATGTCTGCCCGGGCACCGTGTTCGAGTTGTCGAGCCAGCAGCGAAGAAGCTGCAAAATTCAACCGGACTTTGGTGCCCGGATGTTCTGCTTCAAATGCGGCAGCGATTTTAGAAACGGCGGTTGTCAGGCTGGCAGCGGCATAGACTTGCAGGCTTTCAGTGTTGTCGGCAACTGTACATGCGCAAAGCAGAGATAGCGCTGCAAAAAAAAAGCAATGTTTGAAGTTTGAAATTTGCAGATTCAAGGCAAAAACGCCGTCAATTCACCAAATAAAGCGAATATTTATTCTGAGAAAAAATCGATCACCCTTAAAATTCCTGCCTGGCAAACCGGATCAAACGGCGTTAAACTCAACGAAAACATCCGGCAATCTATGGCCGGCCGATACAGGCCTTCAGAGCTGTAACCCGCTCCCTCAAAAGCACCCACCTTGTCAGAAAATTCACCCGCCTGCATTTGTTTCTCTTGCTCAGCCCGCATCTTCAGCCATTTTTCGTAATAGCCCTCGGCGCTGCGATCCCACGTGCTCCGGATCGCTTCCAAACTATCATGATGCGCTTTGGACCATGGCGTTGGCAGAGGCGTGCCTTCCTGCAAAAATGATTTCCATTTCAAGTTATCCGGGTCTGTCAAGGCAGTCACATTCGGTGCTGTCGGCTCCACTCCGGAAGGATAAAAGTCCGTGTATGAAGTGGAACTCGTGTAGTACTCATCTCCAAGGGCCGCAAAAGAATGGCCAAATTCATGCGTAAACATATACTCCACATGCCAATCGAGCTCTGAATTTTTTACGCCGGTCATGCCCGTCGCGTACAACCCGTAAATACCACCACCGCCATAGCGTGTACCGTTATATAAAATGTAAATAAAATCGTAAGGCGCTGCCGCGGCAATATCGCGAATCTGACGATTTTCATAGGTCAAAACGTAGCGCGGTGAATCAAATGAATTGTACGAACACCCAAGTGCCGTATTTTTCCAAATTTCCTTGCGTGGCTCATCAATGCCCGAGTCCTGGGAAACAACCTCAATAGCGCGAATGTTCAACTTTTTCGCATTCGCTTTAAAAGGCGCCGTATTCAGAATCACGTTCTTCCAGCGCTCGGCATCTTTACGAAATTTCCCCATTTCAGCCTTGGTATAACCATCTCCCAAGATAAGAAAATCGACTTTTTTGTTTGGTGGCCCATTTTCCAGCAGAGTGTTAACCTTGAACATCTGACCCCTTTTTTCGCGATTGACAAAACGCGAAGCCGGATCAATTACGGTTGAAAAAATATCCTGAAAATGCATCCACTTATCGCGTTTGGCAATCACGACCTGAACCGGTTGCTTTGGAAACGGCAGCAAAACCGACTCGTGAAAACTGCGGACAATCTCATCCAGAGCTTCCTGAGTCGTTTCCCATTCACCATAAATGCTGGCAAACCCGCGCGAATAAATCAATTGATTCGTCGTCACATCAAACACCTTTACCATGAACTTGCCGAGATTGAGCTTGTCAATCAACTTCGTGCGCGTTCCGGCCCAAACGCCTTGCTCATATACCTGGTCCAGGCCGATGAACTCTTTCGTTGCCGTGCCCGTATGAAAATAGTCCACACGCAGTGTTTTGTTTTCGAAAAACGTATCAAATTCACCAGCATAACCAGCCGAAAAACCGCACAGAATGGACAAGAATAATATCTTTTTCATTTTTTCCCTCAGAATTTTCAAGAAAAGGTTGCTGCAAATATAATGAACCCGTTAGAAAAATACAACACAAGTAAGAATAGAATTGGGATAATCTGCCAACTCCGGAGTGTATAAAAATCGATTGCCGCCACGCGCACCTGATTCACGCTGCAATAGCCCCGAGCGTCTTTCTGCCAACCGGGTTGAGCATTCGCAAAATATTTTCTTTTAAAACCCACCCCAGTTCTTTATATTGAACGTGAATTATGCATTCGTAAATTCAACGCAGAGTTCGCCGAGAGCGCTGAATTCCGCAGAGAAAAATCTAAACATTTATTATTATAAAAGTTAGGCATTTATGTGAAAGCCTTACAATAGACATCTCGCCTTTCTCCGAATCCTTTTGCGGCCGCAACGCTTAAAACTCATTTTTCAAGTTAACAAAGGGTTAACATTTTATGTAATCTTATGGTTAGGCTGTGTTTTGCAAAATTGTACAAATAATTCAGGTTGAATACTCCGGGAATAATTCTGGCGAAAATTGTTAAAAAAATGAGGCTGCTGACATAGTGTTGTCACCCCCTCTCACTACATTAACTGAATAATTCACAAACGACCGTCCGAGACGCAGAAAAATACAAAAACATGTCAAACAAGATCATTATTAAAGGTGCCCGCGAGCATAACCTGAAAAATATTGACATCGAACTACCCCGTGAAAAACTGGTGGTGATAACCGGCCTTTCAGGTTCCGGAAAATCATCGCTGGCCTTCGACACAATTTATGCAGAAGGGCAAAGGCGCTACGTCGAAAGCCTCTCCGCGTATGCCCGACAATTCCTGGGGTTAATGGAAAAACCGGATGTTGATTATATTGAAGGGCTTTCGCCGGCTATCTCAATTGAGCAACGCAAGGCCAGCCAGAATCCCCGTTCGACCGTTGGCACGGTTACGGAAATTTATGATTATTTGCGCCTGTTGTTTGCGCGGATCGGCAAACCATACTGCTATAATTGCGGCAAAGCCATCCAGCGACAAACCGTGCAACAGATGGTCGACCACATTCTCGAATTACCTCATCGAACAAAAATTCAGATACTCTCCCCAGTGGTTCGCGGTAGAAAAGGTGAGTACAAAGATGTTTTTGATGAAGCCCGGCGGGACGGTTTTGTGCGTGTGCGCGTTGACGGCGAAACGCTTGATCTTTCAAGCGAAATCAAGCTGAACAAAAACAAAAAGCATAACATAGAGCTCATCGTAGACCGACTGGTTGTAGATCCCAAAATAGACACACGCCTGGCCGATTCTCTGCAAACAGCGCTGCAAAACGCTTCTGGCATCGTTCTGATCGATGTGCTTGCAAACGCTGAAACGGAAGCCAGTGAAGTCCTATTCAGCGAGCATTTTGCCTGTGTGGCGTGCGGTATTTCTTACGAAGAATTGGCGCCCAGAATGTTCTCATTCAACAGTCCTTACGGCGCATGTTCAACCTGCAACGGACTCGGCACCAAAATGGAAGTTGATCCGGAATTAATCGTGCCGGAGCCGTCGCTGTCACCAAATGCCGGTGCCATCGTTACCTGGAAGGAAAGCCGGGAAGGGTGGTATTTCACCCAACTTCAGGCAGTGGCACGGCACTATAAAATAGATTTGAATGCCCCCTGGGAGACCCTGGACGCAAAACACCGTGAAATCGTTCTTTACGGTTCAAACAATGAAGAAATTCATTTTACTTATCAAAAAGAAAATAGAAAGGTTAACTACGAATTCACCAGCTCCTACGAGGGTGTCATTCCAAACCTGGAGCGGCGATACAAGCAAACCGAGTCCAATTATATCCGCACCTGGGTTGAAGGATTCATGAATGTGAAACCGTGCCCGGAGTGCAGCGGTGCGCGGCTGCGGAAAGAAGCGTTGGCGGTTCGTGTCAGCAAAAAAAATGTTCAGGAAGTAACCGGCATGTCCATCAAAAAAGCGTTCGCCTTTTTCAATGGACTTAGCCTGACCAGGCGTGAGCAGGAAATTGCCAATCAAGTACTCAAAGAAATTCGGGAGCGGCTTGGTTTCCTTGTCAATGTTGGACTGGATTATCTATCGCTAGACCGCAAAGCAGGAACCCTGTCCGGCGGCGAGGCGCAACGCATCCGGCTGGCAACACAGGTAGGTTCCCAGCTCGTGGGCGTGCTTTATATTTTGGATGAGCCCTCCATTGGCCTGCATCAGCGCGACAACCGTCGCCTGCTCGACACATTGATTCGATTGCGCGATCTTGGCAACACTGTGGTTGTCGTGGAACATGATCTGGAAACCATAGAATCGGCTGATTTTGTTGTTGATCTGGGTCCGGGCGCTGGTGCGCATGGTGGCCAGATTGTGGCTGCGGGGACGCCAGCGCAAATAGCAAAGAGCAAGAAATCGCTGACCGGCCAATATCTTTCCGGAAAAAGACATATTGATATTCCGCAAAACCGCCGGCAAGGCAATGGCAAGTATCTTCACTTGAAAGGCGCCGCCGGAAACAATCTGCGTCACGTCAATCTCAAAATTCCCCTCGGGCTATTTAGCTGCATCACCGGGGTATCCGGTTCCGGCAAAAGTACTTTGATAAATGAAACCCTTTACCGCATTCTCGGTCGCCATTTTTATCACAGCAAGAAATCACCACTGGCGCATAAATCCATAATCGGCCTGGAGCACATCGATAAAGTGATCGATATCGACCAATCGCCCATCGGTCGGACACCCCGGTCGAATCCGGCAACTTACACCGGTTTATTTACTCACATTCGTGACCTTTTCTCGCAACTGCCGGAAGCAAAAATTCGCGGCTACAAACCGGGCCGATTCAGCTTCAACGTCAAGGGCGGCCGCTGTGAGGCCTGCAAAGGTGACGGGTTGATTAAAATAGAAATGCATTTCCTGCCGGATGTGTATGTTCATTGTGAAGTTTGCAAAGGACAACGCTACAATCGTGAAACCCTGGAAATCAAGTACAAAGGCCTTTCTATTTCCGAAGTGCTGGAAATGACCGTATCCGAAGCACTTGATTTTTTTGAACATATTCCCAGTCTCAATCGCAAATTGCAAACGCTTTACGATGTGGGACTCAGTTACATTCACCTGGGCCAGCAAGCCACCAAACTGTCGGGTGGCGAAGCACAGCGCGTTAAACTTTCCACCGAACTGTCAAAAGTGAGCACCAATCAAACGGTTTACATTCTCGACGAACCGACAACCGGACTGCATTTCGAAGACATAAAAATGCTGCTAAGCGTGCTCAACCGTCTGGTGGAAAAAGGCAACACCATCATTGTAATCGAGCACAATCTCGATGTCATAAAAACGGCCGATCACATTATAGACCTCGGCCCGGAAGGTGGGGATGGTGGCGGCAAGATTATCGCAATCGGCACGCCGGAAGAAGTGCAACATGTAAAAGGCTCATACACTGCGGAGTATTTGAAAAAAGAATTGAGTAAGTTCTGCTAACGCCACTGGTGATTATTTTGGAAGGCACCACAAAACCTTGCTTAAAAAATTCTCATATCTTCCTGCCTTCAACAATTCATATCGTCCCGCTGCACGAACCTGAGTACAAACTCACGCTGCCAAACAAAGTTGTGATTTTTATATTCGTGCGTACATTAACAAAACCGGACTGCTGCATATACTGTGAAAGTTTGCCCTGAACGCTGTCTGTGGTTGTGGCAAAGCCATCGAGCAATTGTACCGGAAGAAATGCGCAGCGCAGCAGCCTGTTTTGCGGCAAGCCAAAATCGACGATATGCAACTCGCCGTCAGGCTTGAGTATTCGGGCAATCTCATCGAGCGTTTTTTGCTTGTTGGCAGGCGTTAAGTGATGAAAAAGCAGACTTGAAACCACCCGGTCAAAGGAGGCGTCGGCGAAATTTGTTTCGTGCGCGAAACTCTGGCTCAGCCCGATTCTCAAACCGGCAGACGCCGCTTTCCTTCCGGCGAGTTTGAGTACTTTGCTATCAGCATCAAGGCCGAAAACCTGGGCCTCACAACACATTTGTTTCAGAAGAATGGCAAGCGTTGCCGTACCACAACCGAGGTCTAAAACGCGATGCCCCGGCTTGAGGTTGGCTTGCTGCGCCAACTGCTCTTTGAAACGCTTCTCCCGTAAAACCCACCGCATCAATGGGTCATAGCAGAAAGTCAACCCATTGTGCCGCAGTGCCGGCGTATAGTTTTGTCTTGGCATTTGCTTCAAGTCGGGGTTTATGCAGCGAGGGAAAACAGTCCGGCAACAAACAAGTACCGCAAGAGGCGCAAGGGAAAAGTTACGGCAACAAAAATCGGAATATTAACCTTGAGCGCCCCTGCCAAAATGGTAATCGGATCACCGACGATCGGCAGCCACGACAGGAGTAACGACCAAAGTCCCCATTTTTGTGACAGGCGGTAGGCCCTGGCAACACTCTTTTTTTGCAAATGTTTGTGGAGGAATTTTTCCTCGCCCTTCCAGCCCAACCAATAATTGAAAGCAACCCCGGCGCAATTTCCCACGGTGGCGAAAAACAGAGCAAACAGCATGTTCGAATCAAGCGCCAGCGTCGAGGCCAGAGCAGCCTCGGAACTGACAGGCACGATGGTCGCAGCCAGAAAACTGAAAGTCATAAGTGAAAAGTAGAGCATATCTTTGTCAAACCTAATACTGTAAAACGCACTGCAAAAAAGAGCAGGAGGAATCCACATTTCATGTAAAATCAGCGCTTTGCATTTTCAAGAAAAATTGCTAATCTGAGCCGACAATCTCGCCAAAGTTTTTAAATATTCAAAGAACTTATTTGGCAAAATAACGTGGGAACAAAAAAACATGCCCGGGAAACCGCTATTTACAATTTTGCTTTTGGCCGCACTAACATACGGCGTTTATGCCTGGATCAGTTCGCTGCCCAAAACTTCCATTCTGGCAGATCCAAATGTGCCTGTCACAGCAGAAATGGGTGAAACATTGTTCTGGGGAAAAGCCACCTGCCATGTTTGTCACCGCATCGGTGAACGGGGATATGCGCTCCGCGGTCCAAACCTGGGCTCCTGCGAAATTGGCCCCGTCATTTCAGACAGAGCCAAACTGCGGGCGAAACAAACTGGGCTTTCCGCTGCCACCGCGTATTTGGTGCAGAGTATCGCCGAGCCCGGGCACTTCATTGTCCCTGGCTTTAGCAATGAAATGCCGAAAGTTTATCAGGCGCCCGTGCTGTTGTATCCCTCGGAAATCAAGGCAATAATCAGGTATTTGCAAAGTCTAAACGGTGACAGCGTTTTCACGGAAATAGAACTACCGCCAGAGCTATTGGCCTCGTATGCTGAACAACAAAACGCCAGCGTATTTTCAGTGTCAGGAAATGCGGACGCCGGGAAAAAATTATTTTTTGATTTGCATCGGGAAGCAGCCTGCTCAAGTTGTCACGTTGTTGCAGATTCAAAAGCTGAGCAATCTAAATTATCAGCAGGCCCGAATTTGCATGCCATCGCAGACATTCGCACACCACAATATTTGTATCAGAAGATTGTCAATCCGGATTCAAACAGGATTAGTGGCTATCAGCAGGTGTTGATCAAAACGAAAAATAATCGCTTTCAAATCGGCACAATCAATTACGAAGATGATGAGACGATCACGCTATTGCAAAATAACAAGGAGGAAATTCAGATAAAAAAGCAGGACATTGCTGCAAGTATTCCCCAGAACACCTCCTCCATGCCGGGCAATTACGCGGCGTTGTTGTCGCAGCAGCAAATACACGATCTTGTCGCCTTTTTGCTGACGCTGAAAAGCAGGATAAACCGCCGCCTTTAAAACAAAAAACCCTCGGCGGCGGCTGTCCGGACGAGGGTTCAAATTGTGTTCACTCTGCTTATCGTGATGCGGAAATACGAATCCGCGGCTTGCAAATCATGTGGTGAAATCACTCCGACGATGGCTGCGAACAAAAATTGCCACTGCAAAAATAATTGCCAAACAGGAAGCGCCCAGAACTTTCACGATGACGCCGCCTTTTGGCTCCCCTCTTAAGGCGCCCGCCCGCATTATTTCTCTGCCACCCTCAAGGAGCACCGGCGGTGCGATCTCGCTTCTTTCAGCATCCGGTACCGGCGAGAGACTTTGAGATACTTCAGAACCCTCCTGAGTTACCGACTCGATGACGCCATCCGTCTCGTCACTCTCAAATTCAAATAAACCAGCCGTACCATCTTCAACCGGCTCGACCGCCTGGTTTATCCCCAGTAGATTTTCAATCCGACTGAGATTGGTGCCTGCCTTAACATAATTCTGATCGATTTCCAGAGCTGCCTGGAAACTCTCCCTCGCCCTGGCAAGTTCACCAATTCCCTCGTAAGCCATGCCAAGGTTATTGTGGAAATAAACGATGTTTCCGTTCTGCTCAACGGCCATTTCCAGAGAGGAAACGGCTTCGTTATATTTACCTTCGAGAAGATAGATAAGGCCGAGATTGTTGTAAGCGTACGGATTTTCATCCCGCAGATCAATGGACTTTTCATAGGCGGCAATGGCGCTTTCGTCCTCCTGAAGACACTGCTGCACACGACCCTGAACAAAAAAGGCAAAAGCATTCGTCGAGTCAATCGCCAGCACCTCTTCGATGAGAACATTGGCAGTGTCCGGATTGTTCGTGCCCAGGCAAGCTCGGGTTAAATGGATTTTAGCGCCGATGTTATTCGGCGAAACAGCCAGTGCATTTTTGAAACTTACAACAGCATCCTCATGATTACCGCTTTTGAGTTGTTCCAGACCTTCTGAAAAAAGCCCTGAGAAAGAAAACACTTTCTGCAAACTCTGGGGATCTTGCACCCCAAATGCATGACTAACCAGATAAGCAGACAGAACAGCAGCACTGAATCTGACCATAAAAACTCCGGCAAAAGTCTTAAAACGATTTCTTGAAGCACGCATGATACACCTCCATGGTTCGGTTGAAAAATGTTTGGTTAACTTGGGTCGGTGTTATTCAAAGCATGTGCCACATTTTAAAATCGTTTTCCAGAAAGGCTTAATTCCTAAATAAACAACAAATTAAGAAACTCTGCTTTTTTGTGCCGGACAAAGCCGCATTTAGTCTTACGTGTTCGACAAGACACATGAAAAAAGATTTGGGGGTGTTTAGCATGTGTTCTAAATAACACAATGCGTGTTTGACGGGACACAGGGAGGCAGCGTGTGGTGCAAGAAAACAATTCGTCAGTTATAAAAGATGCTCTCCGGTAGAAAACACAAACGCAGTTTCAACCTGAATAATTCATGAATTGTTCAGTTCAGTAGATGGCTTTGGGAGTATTCAGGCACCCGGTTTCTGCGTCGCGATGACCAAAGCGATTGCGCTTTCTTTGCCCTTCTCACCAATTTCTAAAACCGGGCCAACGCAAGAAGGGCAGCCACCGTCACATTCACATTTTTGAATCAGGCTTAATGCCGCCTGTTTTAATTCATCATGCAAATGAAACAATTTCTGACTGAAGCCTACGCCACCGGCGTGATTGTCGTAAATGAAGATGGTCGGTTTTTGTGTGTTTGGGGCGCGCACCATCGGCACAGCCCGAACATCCCGCGGGTCGCACATCAGGAAAACCGTGGCCACGGTTCCCAATGCATTGGCCAGCGCTTTTAGGCCGTCACCTAAATTCGCTTGTGAAATCTGCAGTCGCTCAGCAATATCCGGGTGAAACTCCCACCAGTAGGAAGTCGTGTGCATCTCTAACTCCGGCAGTTCAACTTTGCCAAATCCGATATTTTCGTGCGATTCAAATTTGAGCTTCTTGTATTTTGTCGTTTGCCAGTTGGCGTTGACCTCACCAAAAGCTTTCAGCCCTTCGGCAAGAGCAGCTTCCTCTGCCACATCCAGCACGCGCAGACTGGTATCGGTGTGCGCGTCCGTGTAGTAGTCAACTTTCACCTGATGTACGTAGGCTTTTTGCCGGTCCCAGTCCAGTTTGTCTACGTGGAACTGCTTGCCTTCGTGAATATAAATGGCATCATCATGCAGCATGATCGGTGCATCCAGCAAATTCACTTCGCCAATAACACGTTCCTGCACGGTTGTGTCGATGATGACGACATTGTCGGGTGTGGCACTGCGCAAACTTACCGCCTCGGCAGGATAGTGATCCGTCATCCAGTGGAATTTGCCGGGCTGATTCGTTTGCGGATTCCCTGGCACAAAGTGCAGCACGCGATTTTCAGCCAGATACTCAAGAACCTGACGCGTGGTTTCGACGCCAAACTTTTCATCTTCAATAAAAGGCAGTTCAAAGGCGGCACACTTAATATGGTCCAGAAAAATCACCAGATTGTTTGGATCGATAACACCGGATTCGGGCGATTTAGCAAAAAAATAATCCGGATTATTTACAACATATTGATCCATGGGCGCACTGGAAGCCACTATCACCGCAACCGATGTATCGGCTCGCCTTCCAGCGCGACCGGACTGCTGCCAGGCACTGGCAATGGTGCCGGGATAGCCGGCCATCACTGCTGCCTGCAATTGGCCGATATCGATACCCAGCTCCAATGCGTTGGTGCTGACCACGCCAAGAATTTCACCGCTGCGAAGTCCGCGCTCGATGGCGCGTCGCTCTGTTGGCAAATAACCGCCGCGGTAGCCGCGAATCAGATTAGCCGATTTTTTGGCTTTGCGCATGTACTGCTTTAAATACGTAACAAGAATCTCAACCCGCAGTCGCGACCGGGCAAAAATGATGGTCTGCACGTTGTTCAACAAAAACTTTCTGGCGATGCCGCGGGCTGCTTTAATATACGAACGTCGAATACCCAATTCGCGATTGACCACGGGGGGATTGTAGAGAATAAAGTGCTTCGCACCTTGCGGCGCACCGTTGTTATCGACCAGCTCAACCGGCCTGTCAACAATGAGATCGGCCAACTCTTTTGGATTGGCGATGGTAGCTGAACAACAAATATAGAGCGGCTCCGAACCATAAAATGCACAGATGCGCTGCAAGCGCCGCAACAGATTGGCCAGGTGGCTACCGTAAACGCCGCGGTAGCTATGCAGTTCATCAATAACGATGTAGTGCAAATTTTCAAACAGTTTCACCCACTTTGTGTGATGCGGCAAAATGCCCTGATGCAACATATCCGGATTGGTGACCACAATATGTCCGGAGCTGCGAATGGCCTTACGCGCAGATGCTGGTGTGTCCCCATCAAACGTGAAGGTCTTGATGTCGAAATCAACCGCTTCTTCCATCACGGAAACCAACCCATGCAGCTCCGTAACCTGGTCTTGTGACAGTGCTTTTGTGGGGAACAAATACAGCGCCCGGGCCTCAGGGTTTTTGAGTACCGTGTTGAGTACCGGCACATTGTAGCAGAGGGTTTTGCCACTGGCAGTGGGCGTGACGATCACCACATCTTTATTATCGAGGATACGGGAAATGGCCTCGGCCTGATGGCAATAAGGCCGCCTGATACCACGTTGCTCCAGCGCCTTTCTCAGTGACGGATTCATGCTCGCAGGAAAATCTGCAAAGCGTGCTTCCTGTGGACGCAACATGCGCCAGGCAGTCACGTTGGCCATAAACCGCGGATCATTTTTGAGCTGCTCGAGTATTTGTGGAAGATTCATTTACCAGGCTTCTTTTTTGAGTTTTAAAGACTAAGGAATGTCAAAAGCAAATATAGGAAACTTGTTTTGAAATTGCAACGAACTGTGGTGGCTGGATTCTAAGCCGGGGTGAATAATCGGGATAAGGGATTCCCTGGCGGGCTGAACACCGAGGCTTAAATCCTCAACGTGCATAAGCGCTCCCATTATTGGGGGAATTTTTATCTTTTACCCGATGTTACAATGGCAATAACCGAGATTTATTTTTCCGAATCTCACAGGAACCACATCTAAGACAAACTCAAAATCTTAAAATACTTTTAATTAACCAGTTTCTCTGTGGGAGAAAGGAGGTGAGAAACGCAGGACTTGTTGTTGGAAAATCCAGATAAAATTAACCAGGAGCTAAAAAATGAGAAGAGCAAATTATTTACTGTTGGTTGTCTTTACAGGTGTTTTAATGCTTTCCGGTCTTGGGGCGCAGGAAATGAAAAAACACGAAGCCAAACCCCTGACAGCAGAACAAAAAATGATGATGAAAAATATGGCCATGAAAAATATGGACAAGTACATGGTTAACATGGATGCAATGATGAAGAAACTTCCCATGGCCCTAAAAGGAAGCCAGGAAGCCACCATGAAACGCGGCGAAGAGTTATTTAACAATGCCAAAGCTCTGGGTACGAACGGACAAGCCTGTGCAAGCTGCCACCCTGGCGGCGGTACGACCGGCGGTGAGGTAGAAACTCCCATGGCGAGCGAAGTCACCGGCAAACCATATAAACTCCCGGTTCCCACACTTGTTGGTGCAGCCGCAACTTTTCCTAAATTCAAAGTTCCAAATGACCAGGTCATTACTTTAACTGATATGGCCAACAATTGTATTATGATGTTCATGGCAGCGCAACCAATGGACCCGAAAAGTTCAGAAGCCCGCGCCCTGACTGCCTATGTTTCCTCATTGAGCAATGATGATAAAGTGTCTGTAGGCGCTATGCCGGCAATGATGAAAAAAATGATGGACAACAAAATGAGCAAAAAGAAATAAGACGCTTTGACGACTTTCATAATTAACGCGGTGAATTCTTTTTTGGAGTAATTCACCGCGTTCTTTTTCTTAACTGACTTGGATAATAAAACTATCTGAAAGTGAAAAAATGAAACGCTTTCTTTCTTTACTAACGCTTCTTCTATTCATGACAAATTGGGCCTACTCGCAAAATAACAATACCGGCGACCCATGGCGCGGAACGCCACAGGAAGCATTCTTGAATAGTGAGATCGTTGCGACCTATCAATGTACAAGCTGCCACACGGTCACAGAGCGCGGCGGCACAGTCGGTCCTATCTTAAATCAGATCGGCAATCGACGTGATGACGTGTGGCTAAAGCGCTGGCTGGCGGACCCGCAACAGGTACGGCCCGGCACAAAAATGCCGAATTTTGACTTCAATCCGCAGCAGTTGGAAACCGTGGTCGGATATTTAAGGTCGATGAAAAAGGACTTGCAGACTGAAGAAATTTTAGCTAAGAATATCGACTTAGCCCAAAAAGGCGAACTGCTTTTTAAGGAGTATGACTGCAGCGCCTGTCATCGCATGGGCTCGGAGGGCCGATTTGTAGGACCCGATTTAACCTGGATCGGTTCAAGAAAAACCGAGGCCTGGGAACAGGTTTGGCTCAAGGATCCGCCAGGATTTAAGCCGGATACTTTTATGCCGAATTTCCATATTCCTGAAAAGGGAATTGCGGCATTGACCGCGTATTTACACACTCAACAGGGTCAGGCAAACAGCGAATCGCAGCAATGGGAGTTTAGAACCAACTTTTTCCTGGGGAATACCGACCACAAGAGAGGTGAGTTAGTCTTCAAACGTTTTGCCTGTTGGTCCTGTCACGGTGAAGCAGGCGGCGGTGGTGTAAAAAACCCGAATATGGCGCCGGATGAATTGATGCCTGCACTCAAAAAAACCGCCCAGAATTATAAAAAAAACGAACTCCTGGCCAGACTTAAAAACAAAACCCTACCAAAGTCACTTGATCCCCGGCAACCGAAACCACCATTTTTCTGCCCGGATTATGGCAATCATCTGGACGAATCGGAATTCAATGACCTTTACGCCTATTTAGAATCTTTCGCACCCAAGAAAAGTAAATGGCGGTTTAAATAAAAGAAAAAGGAGCGGATTGTGTATAGAAAAGTCTTAACCCCTAATTTTGTAAGCGTGTTGGTGTTTTTAGTCATAGTTCTGGTTGTCGCCAATGTTAGCATAACCGGCGCAAAGATTTATGAGCCGAATAATAAAACCGAAGCAATTGTCAGTGGCGGTACAATTACCGGGTCTGTGCGCTTTCCAGAGGAATACCCGGACCGGCAAAAATTAACCATTACCAAGGATCAGGCGGTTTGCGGGGCATTCCAATACTCGGAACTATTTGTCGTCTCCGAAGAAAATCACGGCCTGAAAAATGTTGTGGTTTCATTGTTAGGCGCCAAAGGAAAGAAACCTGAGGCAGGGATGGCTACGCTTAATCAAAAGAAGTGTCAATATGTTCCGCATGTACAGGCCGTTCCGGTAGGCACTACGCTTGAAATTCTCAATAATGACGGGTTGCTGCATAATGTGCACGGCTATCTTGAGAGCCTCGATCCGCAAAGTACCGTTTTTAACAAGGCCCAACCCAAATTCCTCAAAAAGATCAAACAAACGCTGGATAAACCGGGCACATATTATTTCAAGTGTGATGTGCACTCGCACATGAGCGCCTATATCGCGGTCATGGCGCATCCGTTTTACGATGTGACCGACGCAGACGGCCGGTTTACAATTACCAATGTCCGGCCAGGCAGCTACACAGTGCAGGCGTGGCATGAAGAATTGGGAACATTAGAAAAAACCGTGACAGTAACCTCCGGCAAGACCGCTGAAATTACTTTTGATATTTTGCCGGGCGAGTAATCCCAAAGCTTCCCCCGGTTCCGTGGCGTGCGCCTTGGCCTCGCCCTGGCGCGCAGCTTCACTCTACTCAGCCAACTGCATTGCAAACAACCGTGCTTCCTGCCACAAAACCGCAAAGTCTTGATTGAAAATGTAAATGAGTGCTGCACGGGGGGGGCGTGGGATAAATTTTGCCCAACGGTATGCATATGAAAAGGTGGCGATTGCGTGGCAATTCACAATCAAGTTACACAAAATTTAAAGCGGGCTACAATTCTTGAATTTACAACTATTCCGCCTATTTGTTATATACATTTTGGGCGGTCTTTAATTGTTTTCTCCTGATTCATAATCTTGTAATGTTTTGCCCGATTTCATTTTCCATTCAGTCAGTCCATTTGCACTACGACCCATTATTATCATTGCTGCCGAAGAGGAACTACTAAATAAATAATCACGTTTTAGTATCATTTTATCTCGTTCCTTAACAATCACTCCCTCAGCAATCAATGTATCTCGAAGTTTTTGCATTGTCCTTGGGTAAGAATTTGTCACAGGGTCAGCTACTTGTGAATTTTCAAAAACTACAAATCCCTCTGAAGTTGTCTTACCAATCCCATTTGCACCTCGTACCGCAGAAATGTAAAATAAATCTTCCTCTTTACCAATTTGCTCTATTGTATCAACTTGTCTAATTTGCTCAAAAGCATTGTATCCAAGCGTACTTATCAAAGTTAAGATATTTGAAAGAAATTCCTCCATTTCAGCCTTGTCAGACTCCGAAATGCTTGACTGTGTCGGTTTTTGAGTATTAATCAGTTCAAATCTATTTGCTGTTGTAGCAATCTCATGAAGTCTGTTTTCTAAATATTTAATATGAGCCTTATTTAAATTGTCATCTTTGCTTATAAATACAATTGCTTCGTTCCAAAAATCCTTTTCTTTTACATGCTGCGTCAGTCTTTTAAAAATATCTTCCGCTTCTCCGATGTACAACTGTCCTTTTTCCGATAAATCAGTACTTTTGTTCAAAAGCATGTACACACCTGTTGTCTGTAATTCAGGTCTGTCCGAGCATATCTTAATCGAGTTACGAGGAATTTTGTAAGCTTTACCTGTCCAATTTGATAATTCACAAGTTAGTCTTCCGTTTGTATCTCCATCAATCAAGAATAATTTTATCGTCTTTCCAAATTTCATATCATTTTCGTAGTAGTGTCTGTTTTAATGCCGCACAACGGTTAGTATATGAAAAGTAGGCGATTTAGAAGCACAAAACTTTAAGTTAAGTACAAATTTTGATACGAGCCAAAAGCCTTGATTTTACTTATATTTCGCCTATTTTTTATATACATTGTTACCCACAGTTTTTATTCCGCATTTTGATAGGATTCCATTAGCCATTTTTTTAGCTCGCTATCAATTTCGCTTATATTCGATAATTTAACTCTGTGCGTACACATTGTCCCAAAAGGTCCTGAATTTTCAAGTCTATCTGTTGTCGGTTTGTCCTTAAATTTTAGCCCTAAATCAATTCGGGTTTTAGTTGCAGGTTTTATTAATGCAAATTGTTTTTTTCTGATTATGCTTACGCTTGTCTTTTTTGGTGTGATTGTTACATCTTTGCCAAATTCTTTGACCACAGTTAACAGACTTTCGTAAATCGGAAATAAATTTTCCTTTCCTTCGTATTGATTTTGAACAAGGTCTGTTGGCGATTCGTTTTCTTCCTTTGACAATGCCACAATTGTATTAGCAAATCCGTGAGTTACGTTGTGTTCTTTTTTTAGAAAATTCACAGCTTCTGAATGCTTGGAATAAGAATTTGTTTTAAGCACCTTTTTCCATTCGCTCAAGGATTTGCCCGTTTTTTCGGGCATATTGTCAATCATTGTTTGAAGAGCTTTGTCCATATTATTCTTTTTTTGTTTTTGTATCTGTTTCCAAGTACAAAATTAAGTTCATTAATAACTTTTCGTTAGCAGGTATGAAAAACTCCATTAGTGAAAGATATTTTGAGTTGTTTTTGTATCCAATACCATAAGATTTTACGCTAGTTATTCCTTTTTCCGTTTCTTCAAAGTAAATGACATTGTAAAAGTCCTTTGCTTCTTTTTTCATAAATTCCGGAAAATTGTCTGTTATCTCTGCTTGAAGCGTAATCAATTTTTTGGGAACATAATTTATAATATGTGTTACGATTGTTGTGCTGTCTCCAATTTTTCCTGCTTTGTTGTAATTGGTTTTTATAAATCCGCCAACTTTTAAATCAATTTCTGCGAGAGGAACTGCCCAACTTTCCCAACCTTTTTTTGTGGTGTAAGCATTCCAAACAGAATCAATTGGCGAATTGACCGTAAACCCTTGGATTAATACTAATTCTGGAGTTTTGGTTGAGTCAATTGTTGATATAACTCTTTTTTGCTCTATTCTTTTTTTTTCTTGTCCGAATGACAGTGAAGTCAAAAAGACCGAAAAAAGTATGATTAGTATTTTTTTCATATCAGTTAAATTATTTGCTCTTTCGTTTCATCAAATTGTGGGTAACTATTATATAAACCCATTGTTCTTATCACCCCATATTGGCGGGATAAACACAATTGCGTTTATCTCTATTATACACGTATACACGTTTTTATCCGTGCCATACCCGCTGATTCCAGGCAGAGCACAAAATCCAACCTTACAACAAAATCTCAGCGAAAGAAAAACAGGGGCGCGGGAAATAGCCGCCCCTGTTTTCGAGATGATTACGACGGGTCCACCAGACCCAGTCGTTCCAGATATTGCGGGTGCGACTTCAGGGCGATGCGGAGCACGCCGCGGAAATCACTCATCCAATCGTCCAGCTCAGCCAGTTCCTGGTCGCGGTCGTAGGTGGCGCGCTGTGACTCGCTGCTTTCTTTTAGTTGCGCCTGGTGTTTCTGCTGCATGGTTTCCACCAGCGCCTTGCCCGCGGTCAATCTGTCGGGCGTGATGTTGAAACGGGCCAGTCTGCTCAGGATTTCCGGAGAGTCAAGCGCCGCGCTGTAGAAGTTGAGCATCTGCATGTAGGCTTTGTCGTACGAATCTTCCCGGGTGCCGCCGAGATCGAGCTGGCTCAGCAAATTGCGGTCCCGTTTGAGGGTGATGCGGGCCAAACCCACCAGCTCAATATATTCTTCATAGGCTTGGCCGCGGGCTGCCCTCTGCTCGTCGGTGGCGCCAACTTTCTCGCCTTCCTCTTTGTCCTGCAGCAGATTCAGGTTAAAGGTGCTGTCGTAAAGCACCCTGCCCTGCTGCACGGTCGGCTCATCATAGCCGTAGTTGGCCAACAGCGGTTTGACAACCTCGTCGGTTTGGGCCACGTCAAGGTAGAGCTTGTACTTTGACAGGCGTTCGTTAATGGAAAGCAGAGTTATGTGCATGGTAACCTCCATGTGGTTTGGTTAAAAAAAAAGGAACTGTTTACGGGTAACACCCGGCAAATCCCCATTTTGCCGTTCTTGGCTGACACTTTACTATTCTGTATTCCGGCTGCGGGTTTATCATTTTTAAGTGAAGGTATATCATTTTTAAGTGGCGGTTTATCATTTCTACATGAAGGTTTATCATTTCTACATGACGGTTTATCATTTCTACATGACGGTTTATCATTTCTACGTGACGGTTTATCATTTCTACGTGAAGGTTTATCATTTCTACGTGAAGGTTTATCATTTCTACATGACGGTTTATCATTTCTACGTGAAGGTTTATCATTTCTACATGACGGTTTACCATTTTTGGCAGACGGGATATCATTTCTATGTGACGGTTTACCATTTTTGGCAGACGCGTATTGATTTTTCGCTGCGCTTCACTCATTTTTAAGTACCGCTGACTCATTTTTGATGGCGCTCAGCCCCAATATTGGTTTCAGGAAGACGAATGCAATCTACTGAACTCTGTTTTTTGGGGCAATAACAATTTTGCTCAGTGGTTGCGGGAGTACAGGGCACTTAAGTTGTTAACTCAAAGTACTTTCTAAAATTCACAATTTAAGGTCAAACGTCATGCGCCTGATTGTCACTCAGGAGGCGTCTTGTTAGCTTGGTAAACTGCTGTAAATTATAAAGATTCCTCCAGAATGACAAAAGTGCTGTGAATTATTCAGGTTAAGCAACTTTTCTATCCAGGGGTTTGATACGTGCGTACTCTTTTTTTCGAGTTTGTAATATATCCCACATATCAACGTTGTTTTGGAGACCAACCCAAAAGTCTGGTGTCGTATTAAAAAACGTAGCTAACCGAAAGGCTGTATCGGGAGTAATAGAACGTTTACCAAAAATAAGCTCATTAATACGAACGCGTGTTACACCAATCGCATTTGCAGTTGTTGTTGAGTCATTTTGAGTGGTTCAAGAAACTCATATCTAATGATTTCTCCGGGATGTGTTGGTCTTCTATTTTTTGGCAACATGTTTTTTCCCTTTACAATTAATGATATTGTACAAGTTCAAATGCTGGGTTCAAAAATACGAACCCAGCCTACATGACTATTAGCTCAACAAGGAACAGGTGATAAGTAACTCACCATCTTTCTTCCATTGAATCCATCCAATATTCACCGTTTTATACTTATCATCAACAAGTCGTACCATCATCCAATCATCTTTTATCTGCAAAGGTTTCATAAATTGAAATTTGCTATTTACTTCACCGGCTTGATGAGAAGGTTTATTACGGATGGTTTGTTCTCTTCCATTCACAAACTCAACCGAGTTTATGCCTAATAAAAAATCAGGCCAATAGAGGATGTCTCCGGTAACGCGGCTCACATAAGTAATTCTTTGACTGTGAGTGTTGGCAATTACTTTAACAAAATCCCCACTAATGGATAGAATCCTGAAGTATAAAAATCCATAATCCAATTTCAGATGATCCGGAAGTAACCAGGGCGGAGCGTAGGTAATAACAAAACTCCCGCGCTCCAATCTTTTAAATATGATACTATCTGTGGGAACATGTTCCAAAACAGATTTTTCAAAATTGGGATTTCCATATAAATATAACACCGGGTTATTAGAAAAATCCGGTTTGAAAAAGCCTAATCCCATCGGGGTCTTGCGATCGCGGGTAATAGTATTTTCAGCACCTGAGGGAGGTTTCGGCAATAAAGCGGCTGCCGGCGCTGTTGTCTTTTTTGGAGATTCTTTGACGGGATCCTCTTTTCGTTCCAGGCTCATAAAGCGACCGATTCCAACCGCAATCGTCACTACAATTACCAGGATGTAATTTGTTTTTACGATCACTTCGCGTTTTAGATAAGATGCCATAAAAACTGAGGCAACAAAGGCGACAATAGCAAATATGGCGCCGACCTCAAAAACGTCGGCCACTCCGCCGAGACCCTGGCCTTTTCCCACGCCGGTCTTACTGGCATAAAGGACGCCTGCCACAAAGCTGAACAGAGTTGTCAAAAAATACAGTAGTAAACTTACTGGTCTAAATAATTTCCAATGGTCGCTGATCTGACCTAATTTTTCTGAGATGTTTATTTTATTCATAGGCTAAATTTACTATTTCTGCTTGTGTTCATTTTATAGCTTGCCGCTAACGTTTATGTATAAGAATAGTGCGGTTTTGTGTGCGAGGATTTTCCGAAAGGAAATCAGACGTAATAAAATTGCAACGACCTTTGGTTTAGCCAAAAAACAGCAATTATTTTTATACGGTGTTGTAGTGCGTTTTTATTTTTCACCATGGCAATCCATTTAATTCAATTTTAGCGGGATTCAATTTTTCATTTTTCGTCAAGAGCATAATATTCGCACCCCATAATTTTTGTCCGCTTGATTGTTCAAAATAAACTGGACATTTTACCTTGTACCAATTTAGTTTCTCATAAAAAGGTATTAAATTATCAGCACAGAGCAAAACTCCAAAGGCACATTTTAGTTCATCAAAAATTAGCTTTTCGGTATTTTTCAAAGTCTTTGATGCGTATCCTTTTCCGCGAAATTCTTTAGGCGTGATAACATTATTTATTCCGCCAATTTTATATATTTTGCCATCTACTGTAATCTCTCTTTCGATAATATTGTAGAAAGTAGCAATTAGGTCATTTTTATAATAGACTATTGTCCAATCTGGCGTTGCCCATTCTGTTTCATTTACTATAGGAATATGTCCAAATTCATTATCAATAAATGAATTCAGAGCGTTTTTAGTTTTCTCTAATAATTCAGAATATTTTTTTATTTCGATCATTCTGTAATTTTTCAAATGACCTACAACGTTAGTGTATATTCATTGTTATTACACCACCAAAATGGTGGGATAAACACAATTGTCTATATACCCCTGCGCAACCAATGCATAAGGAATTTCATTTCATTCAACAATTGTATGAGTGGTAAAATAAATCCGTTTTCATCAACTACTTTATACCGTCCCACATCTTTGTCGTTGTTACTGATTCTTAGCCCGCCTTTTAAATGGTGGGACAGAGTCCCTGATTTATTAGTACGTCTGGGATTCCCTTGTGGCGTTTTTGAGTTGTGCAAATCCCCGGCGAGCGTAGCTTGGCACGATGAGCCAAATGTTAGAACCAGCCCGGCAACCAAAATGGTGGGTTCAAAAAGACGAACCCAGCCTACTTTTCTGTGCTGCCAAGGGTGCATCGGCACGGAACAGAGTAATTCTAAACAAAACCGTCTTTAAAACCTCGAATTCTGCAAAATTGCGCAACGCCCTTGGTCAGCACCAGCCAAAGTCAGGTTTTCCTGTTCTACACCTGATCAATTGACTCAATAAAATGCGGCGGAAGGTCTCCACTTTTCCAGCCTGCCATCGCAAAATAGTACAATTCTTCTCCTTCAATTGAAAACCTATGCCGATATCGTTCCAAAATAAAGATATCGAGATATTCGGAGAAAATGAGTTCACGGATAGTCTTCGAAAATCCTGTTTCATCACTTTTGTCCAAAAACGTTTCCTTAATATTGAATCCGACCCATCCGTTCTTATTTAGCATATTAAATGCTTCAATAAATGCCTTTGTTGGTATATCTCCAAAACCTAAAGCTGCCACACAGGTCAGACAATTGAACGCCCAAGAGGCCATTTCATCACGTTTCTCTTCATTCAAATTACAGAAGTCATACGTATAATAAGCGTCATAGACGAAAGGCCTATCACGCACCGTGGCGTCATATGCCTCCGGTATAATGTCAACGCCAACCAATCTCGATACGCCCTCCTTCTTTAGACATTCGCCCATCATGCCATTTCCCGCACCCAAATCAAGAACACGTAGTTCTGAAAAATTGCTGTCCTGAGACTGAGCTACTGAAGATTTCAGTATTGATGTAACCTTATTCGGAGACTGGCATTTGAGACGTTCATAGAACAATTGTTCATACAAGCCGGGCATCTTGTATATTTCACCGTAATCATGAAACCGTATCTTCCTTTTTCCTTCTGGCTCCAGCAAATAAAAAAATGTTTCATCCTGGGGCAAATCGTCTACATCTCCTCGTGGAAACTGGATCCGATATCTTTGTACCATTATCTTCTCATTCCTTTTGTATTATTAAATTAGTGGTTTCACAGCATGTTACATGCGTGAACATTATGTCAAAAGACCAACCTATCGAACTGCGCATAACTTGCGCCGATTTTATTAGTACTAATTTTTATAATTCCTCAAATCTTCCGAGCATCACAAAACTAAAATTGCGCACCGGAGAAAGGCGCCAAGTTGATGCGGTGGTTATGTAGCATATTCTGCGAGTTAGGCCACAGCATAGATAAGAAAACATCCAATTAGAATAGCAAGAATCCCCATTAATCTTTGAAATGATGGTGAGATATTAATTGACCATTTAATTAAACTTTTGAATCTTTCTCTGCCAATTACGCTCAGTACCAATGCAGCAGAAATTGTAAGCCAACCAAAAATTTGCAATACGATTGGATGTTTAGATTCAGCAGCACCTAATACCAAAGCGACACCAAAAAGAATCCTGACTATTACGCCAAAAAAATGGAGGCTGAGCGAATCTCCATATTTTGTGAATATACTAAATATATAGTCAGGTCGAACTATAAGCGCTGCGCCACCAAGCGAAATCAATGCTCCAAATAACAAAATAATATAGATCATTTTTCGCACCTCCTTGCAACATACCACTTTTTTCACCGGCTGCCATTCAATCTGCATTCAGTGAAATGGACTGATTTTAGTAATTTGCAAATTCGTAAATTCGCGCACAATAATGGCAGCCCGTGTGCAAAAAAAGTTAGGCATGCTGCTACCGTGCCACAAAGGCCGCCACCACCACAAATGCCCTTAACAAACGCCGACTAAGTACTGAGCGCGGATTTTTACCGCCCGTCGTTTTATGGGGTGGTGTCTCCCAAAAGGGCGGGGCGATAGTTTGATTAAATGCAAGATGCGCTGTTTTATTTAGATACAATTACATTAGTCAATTCAGCTGAACGAAGTATTTCATGAACTTCCTGGGTAGTTCCCATATCCGCCATTTTGTCAATAGACATACTCACTTTTGTGTTTTGACTCAGATTCATGGTTGTTAATTCTGCAGGCAAATTCTTAAGGTCAACAATTTCGTGATTCATCATTATCGAGTTATCTGCTGCAATTGAAATTGAAACCTCTTTGTTTTGAGTAGAACAGTTGGTAAAAAATAGTGCAATGAATAGAGGTAAGAAAATCGTGAATTTAGACATGATATGCCTCCTTATTTTAAGAATTTCTTTTTTCCAAAAACATTATTATTTCATAAAACTTTTAACAAGATGTGACTAACAATTATATGACCCGCTCAAGCGGTCATTTCAAAATGTGTACATATAGACATAAATCCGAAAAACGGCTATATATAGACAAAAAAAGTGGCTATATCTGTACATTTTTCTATAAACATAGTTTGTCTGCTTAAGCAGCTTGGGTTGCGCCTGGTGCTGCACTGTCAATTCCAGTTTGCTTCACCAACAATTTGCTTCTCCCACCATCATGGATGTAGCGCGATACACTCGGAGTCAGAAAAATGGGGCAGTGGAAAGTGTATGGCAGTAATATAAAACAGCACGTTTACAATGTCAAAAGAAAAAAACAAATCTGAATTATTATCAGGCTGGAAACGCCAGGTTTGCGGTCACCCCGAACCCGTTGTTCAGGGTAAAGAATCTGCGGCGTGAACATTTATCTGAAATAAGAACCATTTGTTGCCGTCGGGGGTATCTGTGTGCTTGCAGATTTTTCCCACTCGCTCGAAATGGCAATTCAGTGGTAGGTTGCTGCAGAAACCGGCCTTTGTGACGGATGCAGGCGAAGTAGTTAAAGCCGGGCTTGTGTGCATACAAAACAGGTTTGGGCAGGGTTGCGCAAATACCGCCGCAGCAATAACGTAGCTGTCCGGCGCCGTCGGCTCAAGTTAAAGTCCAGAGCATTAAGCCGCCGACCCCGATAAAAATAATTGATATGGCCACCTTCATTTTATCCGGATTCACTTTTGCCTGCACCCAGGGGCCTATTTGCCCGCCAATTAAAACACCGGGAGCGGTGAACATCGCCACCTGAACAGCCTTGTTTATGGCTTCCGCCCCCTCGTTGGCAAAACCAATAATGTGCCCGATTGAAGCCACTAAAACCGTTACCACCACAACGAAGATAGCGGTTGCCACGGCAACCGGCGAAGGCACTTTACATTTGGCAACCAAATGATATTCCATGAGTTCTGCCAGACCCACCGAAATCATGCCGAGAAAAGTCCCGCCGATAAATGCAAATCCGGCGCCGATGTTTCTATTGCAAACCGTATAGCGGTATGCGCGGCCTTTGGAGTCAACAATTTCGCTGGCAAACTGTTTTTGCCCTTCGCTTTCGATTTCTTCGTTAAGCTTCTCTTTTTGTTCCTGCCGCCAGGAAGTAAAAATTTGTATGCCAATAAAAATGATGCCCACGGCAAAGATGGCCTTCAAAACAATGCCCGGGAAATAGGGCGCGATCAATACACCCACGATGGCGGCCGGGATCGAGAACATCAAGACCTCCCGACCGAGCTTAAAATCAACCAGCTTTGCTTTCAGGTAGGCAACAAGGCCCGATGAAAAGCCAAATAACTCGGTGATCAAAGCCGTGCCAATGGCAACCGTTGGTTCAAGTTTGAGCCACAAAATAAAAATTGGGGAGAAAAATACAGCCCCGCCAATGCCCGATGACATGGCGATGGTTGCGATAACAATGGAAATCGGGAACATGTACCAGTACTCAAATGAAAGCGCCATAAATCTTTCTCCTTTCCATACCGTTTAATATTCGCCGGACAGCACTTGTTGCCGTTCGTATTTGAAACCGTGATGAATGTTTCCTTCTTTCAGAGTCAACTCACTGCGGGTCTTCCAGCAAAAAATATAACATATTGTCTGTGAAGGCCGGATCTTTGGTCATCTCCATATGCTCCGTGAATACGAATAAGACCTGTGACCAATCGATGGGGGATTTGAGTTTTGCTGACCATGTTCCCGCTAGCCGCTCATCCATCAGGGCGCTGCTGCGCAAGACCGTGCCATCCCCGAGGCCTTTTTCAATGATTTCAATTTTGCCGTTTGTCAGCGCCACCGCCACCCTGGAGGATGTCGGCAGGGCGTCCCCGGCGACCAGGAAAAGCGCCAGGTTCTGCGGTGGGGCTACCGGCGCGTCAAGCGCTTTGAAAAATTGTTTGGCCCGGTTTAAACATTTACGCTGATGGTCAAAGGCGATTCTTTGCCTTTCGGCCGGATCGGCTTCATTAGGCAGTAATTGTGCAATCACCTTCGCCTGTGCCGGCGAGGCCAGTCCCCAGCCCATTTTTTGCCAAAATTGTGGATCGAGAAAATTGTCTATTCTTTGCGTCGTATCGGCAGCATTGACGACCGGGCCGTGTCGTCCGCGGGGAAGGAGTTGATACAACGACGGCAATGTGCCGAGCAAGGCCGGTTCGTATTTTGGAAATATGAAACCGAATTTTCTGCCTTGAACGAGTTGGACTAATGCATCAACCGAGCCGGCATTGGGCGGCCCGACAAAAATTGCCCGCTCAACAAAACGGCTTCCCTCCCAGGTAACGGTTGGACTCGAGCCGTCCTCGGGAAGATCGTTTGCGCCGTAGCGAAGGTAGTAACGCGCAAGAAGTCCGCCCATCGAATGCGCAACCAGATCAAATTTCACATCCTGCCCGGCAATGCCGAAACGCTTCTCGATTTCCGCTTGCACATAAGCTCTTTTCTCCAGGATGAATTCATGCAAAAGTCTGGCGTTTTCAACATTATCCCGGCGCCAGTCATAATCGAATTGAAAGCAGGTAAAATGATCGCTGCCGTAATCAACGCTTGCATCATATTTAAGCTGGTCATCCTTGTAGCCGCCGACTCCCAAAGCGCCGAGAATATTGACATAAGCGCCGATTTCAACCGGTAGACCTAATATTTTTATTTTCAACCGATCGAGTGCGCCATTCGAAACAACGCTATCACGAATCCCAACCAGAGGGGTATTTTCACGCATGGGAATCGCCAACAGCTGCGCGCCATCCGCTTTCTCAGGATTGGCATAGCCGCCGGTAAAAGCGCCCCAGACAAGACGTCCCGTTTCTTTATCAACCAGTTTCGAACCCAGAACCCCGGGAATCAGAATAACCGGATTCTGGGTTGCATCATGATGCCTTGCAGCGCGGGTGTAAAACGCAGTGAGGTCCGGCTTTCTCTGTTTTCCTGCACACCCAAAAAGGAAAACTGTGAATGCAGTCAGTACAGTGAGAAAGACAAACTTATAGCACTTTGTAATTGACATAGGTAACCCTTCAGCCCTGCAACTGCTTTCGCAGTCTCAATTTTGAGGCGTAACTGTATTGACCTGCTCAGAAGCTATTGGCTGTAGGCGATTGCTAACAAAATCAATTAGTTTGTTAATAGCCAAGAGCTGAATCGTTACTGGCAGAGAAAAATTCTCGAATCTCGAAAAGGCCAAACTGCAAAGAGTTGAGCCTGAGAACGTGTCGATCGACCATGACCGATTTCCACTTCACGCCCAACACTTTGCAGGATTGGTAATTAGTCGCCGGTATTATATTTGAAAGACAGGCTGACTTTAGCACGGTACGCCACTACTTTGCCGTTCTCAACCTTCATATCCAGTTTATTGATCTCGGCGACTCTCAGGTTCTTAAGACTTTTACCGGCGGTCTCAGCGGCATTTTTGGCCGCTTGCTCCCACGATGTATCACTTGTTCCTACTAATTCAACAACCTTGTAAACGCTGTCAGACATAACGCTCTCCTTAATTTATTAGAGGAATTAAGTTAAGATGATTTTTGTAAATCATCCCACGGTAATGATTTGTAATCAAACTTTCCACCGTTTTATTACTTGGATTCAAGTTTCATTTCGTATGACAGCTATTATGCGGGCGGTTTTAGAAACCCTCTAAGTTTTTGTCGCGCCCGTGAAAGCCGCGACATGACCGTACCCGCTGGACACTCTAAAATCAATGCTGCCTCTTTATACGACATCCCATTCACATCTACCAAAAGGAGGACGGAACGGTACTGGGTCGGCACTTTTGATAAGGCCCGGCTGATTTCATCATCAAAAATCTGATCATACGATTCGTGACGATAACATTCACTTTCGGAAGGAAAATCATTTGCCTGAATTGTCATAGCCTTTTCAAAGTCGGCCATCGGTAGCATTCTCTTTTTTTCCTATAAAAAGTCTTAAAATTGTTATAAAGTATTTTAAAAATCCAGGAACGGAAATTCGTGCCTGACTGGAACGAGCCGAAAAAACGATAAGCCCGCAAGTAAGTTTCTTGAACCAGGTCTTCAGCATCTGATTCATGTTTCGTCAAAGACAAGGCTGTATTGTACAGATGGTCCTTATGAGCAAAGGCAATGGCTTCAAATTGGCTTTGGAGTGTGTGAGTTTCCTCCGAAGGATACATTTGATAAATCCTTTCAGAAATTTATAGTGCAAATAATTAATGAAAGAATTTAAAGGCCTTGACAGTAAAAACCTGTGAAAGATTTAACAAAATATTAATTTTTCTAACAAGTAAAGCCGGGCGGATAACGCAGAGACATCGATCGTCGAAAAGCGCCACTTACTTTGCTAATTCAGTCAAAGCCTGCATATCATGTACACAAATATGATGGCTGTGAATATCAATCCATCCGCTTTGTTTAAAACGATTTAATGTGATGCTGGCCATCTCCCTGCTGGCGCCAATCAGGTTCGCTAATTCTTGTTGTGTTAGTATCATGTCAATTCGCAGTCCGCAGGCCATTTCATGTGGATATTCATCAGAGAGACGGATAAGAAGCCGGGCCAAACGACTAGGCACGTCTTGAAACAATAGTTCAGTCAGCCGGTTTTCGATTTTTATCAACCTTGCCCCAACGACTTTGTTAACCTCAAGGCACAGATCTGGTTTTTTTGCCAATAACGCGTTGAAATCTTTTTTATGAATATGACCCACCATACATTTTTCCAACGCAACAACAAGCGCATTGAAATAATGCTCTTTGGGGAAAGCGATATGGCCAAAAACTTCGCCGGGACCTAATATTTCCAAAATCGCTTCCTTGCCATCTTCCTGTACCCGGGAGAGTTTTGCTCTTCCTTTTATCACGAAATAAATGCGTTGTTGTGGCTCCGATGGCAGAACGATTGGCTCTCTCTTTTTATATTCATTCAGATGGAGAATAGATGTGACCGATTCAAGTTCATCCCTGCTGAAATTGTCAAATATGTTGAATTTTTTCAGGTACCATAAACTGCTATCAACGTTGAAATCGGCATGGTCAGGTAAGGAGTTCATTTTCATATTTACTTTTAAATCTGCATCCGGGAGTATCAAAGTTAATTTTGTCGGTTCACTGTAAACTTGCAATTATTTATGCCGGCACAAGGAGACCAACAATAAACTATCTTACCCTAACATTTGTTTTGGGGATTGATTCCTTATGCTTCACAGTCATATTGAGCAATTTTTGCAGTATAGTCAACCATCAAAGTGCCCTGCCAAGTTTCTCGAAGCAAGCGTTGGGCGGGACTCTAACAAGTTTATTTCGGTCATCATCTAAGCATAAAAATCAGACATGCGCCCGAGACGAAAATTGAGAAACAGAATGGGAAATTTGATCAGCAAGATCGAATAGTGAATCCACAAATCGGTGAACTTTTCCTGAAAGCCGGGTAGATGATGTTTTCTTTTTTCCAGCCAATATTGATACGGATAGCAGTGCGATGGCTCGTCTCTTTTGATAATCTTGAAGATCTTAACCAAGGCCTGATTTTTCTTGATCAGGGGGTTGGCGAGCAGTTGGTCGACTTGTTTCATGCCACGAAATTCCGTCATCATGATCAGGCGGCAAAGTTTATAAAACAGATGGTCGTTATTGAGGATTTCAACTTTGTCGAGATCTTCGATGGGTTTTCTAAAAATGATTTTTATAAACAGGTCAATGTAGCCGTAGGTTGCAGTCACTGTGAACGGCATTTTTCCGGCCTTCTCAAAATAGTCCCGGAACATGCGGTAATGAACACGTTCGTCGTCGGTATGTTTTTCTACGGCCGCGATGAATTCTTTTTCCTGCGGATATTTTTCGCAGATCGCCGCCAACAGGTTTTCCAGCTCCTTGTAACCGGTGTACTCGTTATAAATGTAAATGGACGCCAATACATCGTAAAATCTTTCTAATAATTTTTTCATATATTTACCGATTTCCTGAGCAGGCCATGTGATACAGTCAACTAAGTTCTCAAATCACTTATTCCCGCAAAAGTACGCCTCAGCCCGTGAGAAGTCAATCAAAATTTTGGGCGTTTCTCCAAATCCTCGTCGTCACAGATCGTTCTCGAAAGTCCTTGAAATTCTCAGAAATATGCTTAACTTCCGAGTATGCAAAACTCAGTGGTTACAAAATTTGTCTTTCTGGCACTCCTGACTGTTTCAACTCTGCAGTATGAAAATGAGGTGCGAGCCTCTGTCAGCTACACTTTTCAGCCTCCCGATAAAAATATCGAGCAGGTTTATGACCAGGCTGTACATAAATTTATTTTTGTAGAAACAGATTTTTCCAACCAACCTTCACGCCCTTTCAAAGCGGGTCTTTTTGCACGGTGGCCGGTTGGCAAGAACTTGTTTCCAGAACTGCTTCTTGTCTGCAACGAGAACTATTTTAACAATCACGCTATTGTTTCCCCGGCGTATTCAGCACTTATTATTCTGCACAAAAAAAATCGCCATCACGCCTCTGATGACGAGCCACACTCCTCACGCGACAATTTGACCTCATAAAATTGTCTGCTTAAATTTCTTTTTTCAATTCTCTGTCCGCAATTTTTTCGGACTCGTTATTGATCGATTTAAAGAGGAGAATCTCATGTCCTGGGAAAAATTTGTCTCTGCAATAAAACGGCAGCATAGCCGCTGCAATGGTTCTTTGATCGAATATGATCTGACGCCTTATGTTGAAATTTTGCATGAAATCAAGACGGTACAAAAAACATTCAAAAACAAATCGGATCTTCAACTTAGGGAAATCTCTAAACAAAATATCCAACTCGTGCGCCAGTCGGGGCTTTCTGAAACACATTTGATCGAGGCGTTTGCCCTGGTCAGTGAAGGGATTTGGCGGGTACTCAAGCTCAAGGCTTTTGATGTACAGATCATGGCGGCCGTGGCGTTGCACCGGGAAAAAATTGTCGAAATGCAGACCGGCGAGGGCAAAACGCTCACCGCTGTCTTTCCGGCTTACTTGAATGCGCTGACCGGCAACGGCGTGCACGTGCTGACTTTCAACGACTATCTCGCCTGCCGCGATGCCGGGTGGATGGGCCCGGTTTACACTTTTCTGGGGCTTTCATTTGGGTGTGTCCGGGAAGGCATGACGACTCGGGAACGTCAGAAAATGTACCGGGCGGACATCACTTATTTAACCGCAAAAGAAGCCGGTTTCGATGCGCTGCGGGACGGACTTTGCACTCAAATCTCGCAGCAGGTGGTCCAGCGTCCGCGTCATTTCGCAATCGTGGATGAAGCGGATTCGATTTTGATCGACGAAGCTCGAATTCCTCTGGTTATTGCGGCGACAGGCGACGAGCCAATTCCGGATACCTACCGCACTGCCGAACTTGTCCACAACTTAAAAAGTGGCGTTGATTTCGAATTCGATGATTATGCGCGCGACATAGATCTGACGGAGACCGGAGTTAAAAACATCGAATCTGCGCTGCGCTGCGGCAATCTCTACGCATACGAAAACATCGAGACTCTAACGCAAATTAACTGTGCGTTGCATGCAGAACACCTGCTCCAGCTCGATGTCGATTATATTGTCCGTGCGGGTGAGATAGAGCTGGTCGATGAATTCACCGGTCGCGTGGCAGAGAAGCGGCGCTGGCCGGATGGGCTGCAGGCAGCGCTTGAAGCAAAGGAAAAACTAACCATTCGCAAGCAGGGACACATTCTCAACTCGATCACCTTGCAACATTTTATACAATTTTATCCCAAATTGAGCGGCATGACGGCGACCGCTGTTTCCGCTGAAGCGGAGTTTCGTAATTTTTACGATTTGGGAATTGCCGTGATTCCGCCAAACAGGCCGTGCATTCGCATCGATCATGAAGATATGATTTTTAAAACCAAGGCTGAAAAAGAGCGCGCCCTGACTGACGAAATTGCCATGATTCATGAATCCGGGCGCCCGGTTCTGGTTGGCACCGCCAGTGTGGAGGAGTCCGCAAATTTGACAAAATCGCTGCTTGACCGCGGGTTGAAGTGCGAGGTTCTCAACGCTAAAAATGATGCGCGCGAAGCAGAAATCATCTCCAGAGCAGGCCGCCTGGGGGCCATTACCATTTCGACCAACATGGCAGGGCGCGGCACCGATATTTGCCTGGGTACTGATTCTAAAAGTGAGAGAAAAAGGATTCTGGACCTCGATGGATTGTACGTCATTGGCACCAATAAACATGAGAGCCGGAGAATCGATCAACAGCTCCGTGGCCGCTCCGGACGCCAGGGCGACCCGGGAAGCTCCCGGTTTTTTATCAGCCTGGAGGATGATCTGTTCATCAAGTACAAATTGAGCGAACTCTTGCCAAAAGCTTTTGCTGAAAACAATGCCGACGGAGAAATCGACAGCCATATTTTAAGAAATGAAATTAACCGGACTCAGCGAATTGTCGAGGGCCAAAACCTGGAAATCAAAAAAACGCTTTGTCGATATTCGTCGCTGCTTGAAAAGCAACGCATCATTGTTTTTGAAAAACGGAACAGGGCGCTGCAAGATGAGTTGGCCGTTGATTTATTCAGGGGCCTGGCGCCGGAAAAATTCAAGCTCTATCAAGGGCAAATCGGCGCAAAGAACCTCAAAGATCGGTGCAAAAAGATCTTTCTTGCCATCCTTGACAAAGCCTGGGCAACCTACCTGGCCGAGATAGCCGAAATCAGAGAAGGAATTCACTTGCACAGGCTGGGTGGGCAGGTTCCCTTTTTTGAATTTCAAAAGGTGGCGGTGCAACGCTTTGACAAGTTGCTCGAGACTTTGGGTGAAGACGCACTTACCATTTTTAACAATTTTGAAGCCGAAGGGGACAAGTTGAACGCGCCTTCTGCAACCTGGACTTATTTAGTCAACGACAATCCTTTTGAAAATATGCTGGGATTTCTGCAACCCGGAAATACAAAAATAAACATCGATCCGGTGACAGGGCTATTTATTCTGGCCATCCTATTACTTAATAAGATCGGCAAAAACAAAAAGAGCTGAGGTTGAACCGCGCCCGCCGCTGAAAATGTGCCTGCGAATGAAATGAATCTTAGCGGGGTACTGGAATCAGCACCGACGAGCTCTAGTACGAATATCGAAACCGGGACTCATCACAAATATGTTGTAATGTTATATTCCCGGCCGATTATAGCGTAAGACTAATCTGAATTATGCATCAGCCACGGAAGCATAGAGAGCACAGAGTTTTAAAAAAACAGACAATTAATACTTGAAAAATAAGAGAACCTCTTTTGCTCTTGAAATTATTCTCTATTGAGCGCATTTTGTTCTAAGTAGAGCAGACTAAGTGCTCTCTGGAGCACAATGCATCTCTGCGTTCTCGTCACCGCTGCCAAGATACCGGTGAAGGGTCTCGAGCAACTTCTGTTTTCTAATTGGCTTGGTCAGAACAGCATTGCAGCCGGCAGTGAGACATGCCTTTCTCTCCCGTTGGCCTTGATGAGCCGTCAAAGCGAGTATGGGTATTTGCGGGCCGTTCTCAAGTCCTCTGATTATTTTTGTGGCTTCATAACCATCCATAACCGGCATTTCCATGTCCATCAGAATCACAGAAAGCGCCTGCTGTCGGCAAAACCCCACCGCCTCCCGCCCATTATTCGCGGTCACGACGCGATAAGTCCCTTCTTTTCTGAGGTGACCTATCAGGAGGTTTCGATTGTCAACGGAATCGTCAACAATGAGAACCCTTGGCCGCGGATCCACCCACTTTGCCACCATGTCAAGAAGCGCTTTCTTTTTTACGGGTTTGGTCATATAATCGTCCATGCGGTGTGCCAGACATTTTTCCCTGTAACCCGCAAGCGCATGGGCAGTCAACGCAACGATCGGAGTAGGTTCAAGCTCTTGTTCTTTTTCCCAATCGCGTATGGCTGCGGTGGCGTCAAAACCATCCATCACCGGCATTTGGATGTCCATGAAAATGAGATCGTAACGAAATTCCGTGGCAGCCCGGAGCGCCTGCTCACCATCTTCAACCACGCAAACACTATGGCCCTTTTTGGTCAGAATGCGGTGCGCCAGCGTTAAGTTGTCCGGGACGTCATCGACGAGCAAGATTGAGGCGGGAGCGGACAATGGCTCATTTTCTTGAGCCTGCAGCTTTGTAACGGCCTCTTCGAACTGATGTATCCGCAAGACTTCCATCAAGATGTCAAATAATCTGGATTGCTTAACAGGCTTGGTTATCGATTTGGCTATGCGCAGGTCAGCAACCAGGCCGGGACTCAATCCGCCCCAGGAAGAAAGCATGATGAGTTTCAGGTGCTCGTATTCCGGCTCCTCCCTGATTACCGTTGCCACATCAACACCGTCCATGTCCGGCATTTGATGATCGAGAATGACAACCTCCACCGCCTGGCCATGTTCTCGCAGAAGAGAAAGCGCCTCCCTGCCGTTGCTCGCCTCCAGATATTTGAAGCCCCATGCCTTCACGGTTTTTTCCAGAATGAATCGGTTGGTGGCGTTATCGTCCACAACTAGAATGGTGGTGTCGTTGGAATCCGGATATTGGAAAGTCACGCCCGCGGCCCGACTTTCGCCTGCCGGTTGAACCAGGTTAAAGTGAAAAGTGGTGCCTTCGCCCAATTCGCTTTCAACCCAGAGTTCGCCTCCCATCAACTCGATCAGAGACTTTGAAATACTCAACCCCAACCCTGTTCCGCCAAACTTACGCGTGGTGGAACTGTCTTCCTGGCTGAACTTGTCGAATATCTTGTCAACATTCTCCCTGGCAATGCCAATGCCTGAATCCGCGATTGAAAAGTGCAAACCGATCTCATTGCCATCACCTTTGCGACCACCGTCATCTCTCAACCGCTCGACCTTAATCGACACCTCACCGGTCTCGGTGAACTTGAGGGCGTTGCCTGTGAGGTTGACGAGAACCTGGTGCAGCCGTGTGGGATCACCCATTACCCAGTGATGCAACCCGGGCTCAACGTAACAGGCCAGTTCGAGCCTCTTTTCCTGTGCGCGAATACTCAGAATTTCAGCAACCTCTTCAAGCACATCGGAATAGTTGAAGTTGATATATTCGATCTCAATCTGGCCGGCCTCGATCTTGGAAATGTCCAGGACATCGTTAATAATGCCGAGCAATGATTCCGAGGCCGACTGTACGACTTGCAGAAAACCTTGTTGTTCGTGGTTGAGTTCGGTATCCAGGGTGAGTTCCGTCATTCCGATGATCGCATTGAGAGGCGTACGAATCTCATGACTCATGTTGGCCAGGAACTCGCTCTTGGCATGCGTTGCCGCCTCAGCTTTTTTTTCAGCACGCTGTCGTTCCTCAATTTCTCGCTGGGCTTGCTCATACAAAAAGGCATTGTTCAGTGCAGCCGCAATGTGGGTGCTAAGCGACTCCATCGCTTCTCTATCACTGTCATGGAAGGCATTTTGTTTGTCACTCTGAACATCAAGCACACCGATCACAGTTTGGCCGCTTTTTATCGGTACAACCAGCTCGGATTTTGTTTTCTCATTCCCAACCCGTCTGAAGTGGACCTCCTTGCTCACATCAAGGCTCATTTGGGTTTTGCCGCTGGCCGCGGCTCGTCCGATCAACCCTTCATTATACGAAATCGTGATGTCCGCCGGGGGGATATTCTTCTCACCGCCTGCCGTGGATTTGACGCTGAGCTTATTCGTTTTCTCATCTCTGAGGATGAGCATAACCCAGTAGTACTCAAATTTGTCCCGTATAGTGATCACTATTTCAGACAGAAGCGCTTCTTTTATGAGTTCACTACTTACCGTTTGTCCCACTTTATGAATAAGAGCAGCCTGGCGGGCCCGTCTCCGTGTTTCCTCATTGGCTATCCTCAGCTCGGAGGTTCTTTCTGCCACGCGCTTTTCAAGAATTCTGTTTGACGCTCTTATCGTGCGGGTTCGGCTCTGATAAATGGCGGCAATGAACAATAACAGACTTGCCGTGACCACTACACGAAACCACCAGGTGTGCCAGAAGGGCGGCAACACTGTGACTTTGAGCGATATTCCCTCTTCATTCCAAATGCCGTCCGAGTTAGCGCCTTTCACTTTGAAAGTGTATTTTCCGGAGGGCAAGTTTGTATAGGTAGCAAATCCGCGGTTTCCAACTTTATTCCAATTCTCTTCGAAACCCTGCATAATATAAGCGTATTTGTGCTTTGCGGGTGCGGAAAAGTGTAGCGCAGCAAACTCAAACGAAATCACTCGATCCTTGTAAGAAAGGATGATTTCACTCGCTTCAGTAATAGATTTGCTTAAAATAGCATTCGCTTCACCGGGTTTTGCCACAGGCACCGATTTGTTAAATATCTGAAAATCAGTAATCACGATTGGCGGAATATAGTGGTTATCTTGAATGCTATCCGGATGGAAGATGTTAAATCCGTTGATGCTGCCAAAGAACATCTCCCCGGCTTTGTTCTTGCAGGCAGCGCCGAGATTGAACTCGTTGCTCTGTAATCCATCGGTAACATCATAGTTCCTGAAAGTTTCTGTTTGCGGATTGAACCGGCTCAATCCTCTTACTGTGCTTAGCCAGAGATTGCCATGGTCATCTTCGAGAATATCATATACCAAATCAGTAGGAAGCCCGTCGCTTTCTGTATAATGAGTGAATTTTTGCGTCACCCGATCGAATTTATTCAGCCCTCCGGCTGTGCCTATCCACAGAAAGCCGGTTTTATCTTCATAAATAAATAAAATTTCTTGATTGTTTAAGGCTCCGGGCCTTGCGTGATCAGCATGATAACTAACAAAACTTCCGTTCTCTCTCACAAATCTATTGAGACCGTAGATCGTGCCAATCCAAAGCTCTCCTAAGTGATCTTCAGCGATGGCATAGATGTAATTATCGCTTAAACTCTTTGGCGCGGCCGAATCGTGTACAAAACGAGTGAAATTATCTTGTTCGCGCTGAAACCGGTTCAGGCCGTCATCTGTGCCAATCCACACTTGGCCGAATCTGTCTTCGTAGATATCCCTAACATAGTCGCTACTGAGACTGAGTGAATCTTGTGGATTATTCACATACCGAATGAATCTCTCTGTCTTATGATCAAATCTATTCAACCCACTTTCCGTACCCACCCACAAGGCACCCAAACGGTCAGTAAGAACGACCCTCACTTCATTCGAACTCAAACTGAAAGGGTTATTGGGGTCATGTTTATAATGGAGGTATATATTTTTGTTCCGGTCAAGTCTGTTTAGTCCGCCTCCGTGTGTACCTATCCAATAAATGCCATCCCTCTCCTCGTAAATGGTACGAACGGTATTGCCACTCAGACTCCCGGGGTTATTGATATCCGTTTCAGCATGAAAGAACTTCTTGGCGGCCATATCATATTGATTGAGTCCCCTTGCTGTACCCACCCATAGCACGCCGGAGCGGTCTTCAAAGATCGAATAGATGTGATTGCCATTCAAACTTCGAAGATCGAATGCACTTGATTGATGATGAGTAAATGTATCTGTTTTGCGGTCAACACTGCTCAATCCTCCTCCGTCCGTGCCGATCCACAGGGTTTCCTTGCTGTCTTCATAAATGACAGTTATGCTCTTATGGCTCAGACTGTTAGGCGTATCCGAGTCAACCATGTAGCGCGTAAATGCGTTTTTGGCCGGGTCAAATTTGTTTAAACCATTTTTTGTGCCGAGCCAAAGCATCCCCGATTTGTCCTCAAACACACACACAACTGAATTGTCGCTCAGACTGTTCGGAGCATCAGGGGACGAAAGGTAGTGAACGAATTGCCTGCTGTCAGGGTCAAATCTGTTTAAGCCTCCATCCGTGGCAATCCACAGGGCTCCCGAGCTATCCTCACAAAGTGCGCGTACCCGGTTGTGACTCAGGCTATTCGGCTTTGATACATCCGCAAAGAACTGAGTGAACTTTTCGGTTTTCGGATCGAAGGCGTTGAGCCCGTTTTCTGTGCCAACCCACAGAATTCCGGCCCGATCCGCCAACACGGTGTAAACGAAATTACTACTCAGGCTGTTCGGGTTCCGGGGATTGGCCAGGTAGCACACAAATTCATCTTTGTCGCGCACATATCGATTTAAGCCTCCGCCAATGGTGCCGATCCACAATCTTCCGGAACGGTCTTCATGGATGGCGCCAATGTAGTTATAACTCAAGCTTGTGGTGTCATCCTGGTTGTGTTTATACACTTTATAAGAATGACCGTCATATCTGTTCAGACCGTCTTCGGTGCCAAACCACATGAAACCACGATAATCCTGCAGGATGCTGGATACGGTTGTTTGAGAAAGTCCGTCTTCGGGGGGGAGTCGACGAAACCTGATCGCCTGTTCCCCGGCATACAAATTGAAGGACAGTATAAAAAGCATGCAGCAGCCAAGAATCAGAACTAACGGTGTTGAGGGGAGGGGTGTACGTGACCCGGTCTCTACGGATTTGGATAGGCGGTCTGTCGATTCCATCATCGCCTTTCGGCTAACTTCTCGGCCCTGGGATACACTTTGTATCACGCTTCGAATGGTCTCCTGCCGTGATCCGGATCGGATTTCAAACCGCGTTGATGTCCCATCCCCGTGACATTTTCGGGCACCCGCAAAAGTAAGAACGGGACAGCCACGCTTCTCGCGACCATTCTTTGCCAGTTGTTGTTTTTTGTACTCAATAGTACGATCCTCATCGTTTGAGGCTCTCTAATCGTATAACCTCGATCGTCGTTCAGAGTCGCGGCTATTTACACCTCACAGAGCGACTGGTAATAGTGGTTTCTCGCGGTCAGATCACGACTTTGCGTGATTGTTTTAATTATCGGCAACGTCACTGGATATTATAGGCCATAAGCGTTTAGTCGCCTTAATGTAATTAGTTTTGTGTTATTGTACTTAACCCCACTGCCCGGTTTCTTTCTTTTCTGATAGCTTTCTTCACATCTCTCATTGCAATGCAGCAACTGTACCGGGGCAGAGTCAGTGGGCCCGGGGAGCAAAGAATCTATTTCGACATAAGCGTAGGGTTTTTCCAAAGTAAACTGTAGGAGCATGGTAAGCAGTTTAACTTAATACATCTCATCAAAATGGAGGCTAAAATGAAACAAAAGTTCCACCGTTCGATTATTTATTTGAGTTTTGCGCTCATTGCATCTGCGAACCTTTCTGCACAAAGCAGGAAAACGGTTGCGGACGGGTCAATTCTGTTGCCTACACAAGAGGCCAAAGCCAAATCACTTAATCAAAAACAACAAACGCAATTATCGCAATCTGCGGCGTGGCAAGATTTTTCACAAAAGCACGGCGATTGGTCGGTGCAGTGGAACGAAGCAACGCGCACACCACACCGGGCATTCGGGCGATCCATCCAAATTTCCGGATATTCCGCAATTACCGAAGCAAACGTGCGGGACGCAGCAGGCCGTTTTCTGTCCGAGAACAGCGCTGCGCTCGGGATTGATATCAATAAACTGAAGCTCGCAAAAGCTGTTGAGGCCAACAATCGCTGGTATGTTTCCTACATACAGGTAGAAAACGGCATCGAAGTGCTGCTCTCTGAAGTTGAATTGCGTATTTTCCGCAACGGCAGGGTGATGGCGTTTGGCTCGGATTTCTACCGCAATATAGAAGTTTCATCCAGTCCGTCCATTTCTTATGAAAGCGCCAAACAGCAAGCGGTCGCGGGGTTATCTTTCGAGCCGTCAACGGATACGGTTACGGGTCAGGGCGATCTATTTTACCTGCCGATGGAGCGTGGCAATCGAATCAATTACTATTTGGTTTATAAAGTCTATGTCAAAACGCGTCAGCCGCTGGCGAGTTTTGTCACTTTTGTGGATGCCAACACCGGCGACGTCCGTTGGCGCTACAATCGGCTGCGCAACCACGCAGACGTGGGCGGCACGGCAAAGGGTACGATTCAGGAAGTTTTGTCATCAGGTCCGTTCGTTGAAAAACCATTTAGTGACCAGGTCGTTTTTCTCGGCGGAGACAGCCTTACAACAGACGCTGACGGCAATTTTGCGTTCACGACTACGGATTCGGTAACCGTTACTTCCGAGTTGCGCGGCCCATGGGTGAATGTTACCCGTGGAGACAGCGTGGCGCGGGCATCGTTCTTAAAACACGTTGGCCCGGACGACACGGTTACCATTCTCTGGGACAGCACCAATTCGCACGCAGCGGAACGTGACGCTTTTTTTCATGTTAATTTTATTCGCAACCATTTAAAACAGCTTGACTCCGGGTTTATCGGCATGGATTACTCGGTGCCGGCCACGGTAAACATCAATGATGGTGCGTGCAATGCTTATTGGGACGGTAACGGTTTGGGCTTTTTTGTCGCAGGCGACTTGGGCAACGGGCAGCAATGCGCCAACCTGGCGCAGAGCCCATCGGTTGTGTATCATGAATATGGACACGGCGTCAACGACAAACTCTATCAACAAGCCGGCAAAGAAGGGATGATAAATGGCGCAACCCATGAAGGCATGGCCGATGTGGTTGCAGCTATGATTCAAGATGAGCACCGGGTTGGCATCGATGAGTTGGGACCAGGCACGCAAATCCGCGATTTAAAAAACACCAAGCGTTACCCTGAAGACGCTGTCGGCCAAGTGCATGCGGACGGTGAAATCATCGGCGGCGCTTTCTGGGATCTGCGTGAAGCCACTTCGTTGGCAACAGCAGAACGCCTGTCACATTTTGCCAAATATGGCACACCGGACGATGAAGATACCGGCATTGCTTTTGGTGAGTGGTATCTTGAAGTCCTTATAGCGGATGATGATGACGGTGATATTGCCAACGGCACGCCAAACTCGGCGGCCATTAACACTGCGTTTGATGCCCATGGCGTCGGTGCTGCTCTTTTCCTTAGCTCAACTTTCAAACATGACGGTGTCAGTCCTCAACCGGCAGTAGCGGTTACCTATCCAGTGGAATTTACCCTCGGAAATAGTGTTGATAACCGCCCGCCGGAAGCCACAACCATACATTATTCCATAGATAATTTCACGACCACGACAACTGTGCCGGCAGCGGCTATTGGCAATCAGCAGTACCGGGGTGAGATTCCGCAGGTGCCAAAAGGCAGTTTTGTGAACTATTACTTTTCTGCTCGTGACCCGTTTTCCGGTGAAACAATCGTTTCCCCGGCTGGTGCACCTGCTAACGACGCCTACAGATTCATCGTTGGTTTTGAGAGCAAGCTCGTGGATGCCTTTGACAGCGAAACCGGCTGGACCGTCGGCGCTCCCGGCGACAGCGCAACGACGGGCTTTTGGGAGAGAAGCGCTCCTGAACTGATCGACATCCCGGGTTTTGCTCTTTTGCAGCCTGGCGAAGATCATTCGGAAAACGGCGAACTTTGTTTTCTCACAAAGGCCACTAATGTTCCCAATGACTTTCCCCTCAGCCTCGATGGGAGAACAACGCTTATTTCCCCGGTATTTGATTTATCCGGGGTTGAAAATCCGGTAATCAGCTATTATAGCTGGTTGGCAATAGAATTTGGTCTCTTCGAAATCGATATCTCAAATGATGGCGGCCAAACATGGCACAGTGTTAAGTCAGGCGCACTTGATAACACCATTGTTCCTTGGGAACGCACACTGCTCAAAGTTGCCGATTATGTTGCACCGACTGCAACAGTTCAGCTACGCTTTACTGCCGAGTCGTTTTACATTGAATTTGGCGAAGATCAAGGTTTCCAGACTATCGTTATCATCCTGTTAGACGATTTCGAGATTCTTGGGTCAGGGGGCACGATTACTTCTGTAGATGAACAACATCTGGAAGCCGGTTTGCCGAAGAAATTCGCCCTGCAACCGAATTACCCCAACCCATTTAACCCGGAGACAACCATCCGCTATGACTTGCCGCAGGCTTCAAAAGTGGTCCTGCGGATTTACAATCTACTTGGCCAGGAAGTGCGAACGCTCCTGAATGGAAATCAGGCTGCGGGAGTCAAGTCTGTGCGTTGGGATGGTCATAACAATTCCGGCCGGCCCGTACCCAGCGGTATCTATATCTACCGGATTACTGCCGGTGATTTTACCTCAGCCCGGAAAATGGTTTTGCAGAAATAAGGAAATATCCCCGGTAAATAAGTGTCGTTTCCGGTTACTCAGCTGGTTAACCTCCTCTTGAGTATGAGTAACCGGATTACTGCCGGGGATTTTCTTAATAACAAACAGGATCAGTCATCACACATTACTGTGATTCTGTAGTGACACCGACACTGCCTGCTCTCTCCGTGATGACTGTTCCATTCTTACAAGGCACGTTGCAACTAAGCAAATAGGAAATATCAAATGAGCCACCTAAGATTACGCTATGTTTTAATTTCGATTTGCATAATCTGCACATCGAATCCTGCGCTTTTTGCCCAGGGCAGCGCCAACGTTCCGCTGCTGGCGCACGTTAACGATCACGCATCGGCTAATTACAACGACTGCTGGGGCTATACTGCACCGGATGGCCGGGAATATGCTTTGCTGGGCGTGTTCAACGGAACAGCCATCATCGACATTACCGATGTCAATACTGCCGCCGAAGTCGCTTTTATCCCCAGCGTGAACACCCCCTGGAAAGATATCAAAACCTTCTCGCATTACGCCTACGTTGTCACCGATGGGCAAGGTCAGGGTATGCAGATTTTGGATTTGTCCACCTTGCCAGATTCGGTCAAACTCGTTGCGACCTACACGGGCAACAATTTCACATTAAGCCATGATATTTCTGTAGATGAGCCAAACGCGATGCTCTATGCCGCGGGTGAAAGAACAGAGCTTGTGCGGGCCATAAGCCTGGCCGATCCGCTCAAACCGGTGCAAGTTTCAACCTTTGGTATTGAATGCCACGATATGCTCGTTCGGAATAACATCGTCTACGTTGCGGAAGGGACTCAAGGCTCTGTCGGTATTTTCGACTTGAGTAATCCTACAACCCCAAATTTATTAGCCCGTGTCTCGATTCCCGCCCCCGGTTACGTACATAACGTTTGGCCCAGCGAAGATGGCAATTACATGATGACGACTGAGGAAACTGTAGGCAAAACCGTAAAATATTGGGACATTCGCGACCTGAACAATGTACAGCTTTTGAGCGAGTACCTGGCGCCGGATCAACTCGCGCACAATGCACACATCAAGGGCAACTTCGCTTATATTTCGCACTACAAAGATGGTTTGCGAGTCGTCGATTTGTCCGATCCTGATAGCATCGCCGAGGTCGGGTTTTATGACACCTTCCCCGGATCGGGTGATATTTTCGACGGCGCCTGGGGGGCATTTCCATTTTTTAACTCAAACAAAGTCTTGATTTCTGATATCAGCACCGGCTTGTATGTTGTCCAATTCGATCCGGTGGTCTCGAGCGTTGCCGATCAAGTGAATGTTCCCGAACAATTTTCCCTGGGCCAGAACTACCCTAATCCGTTTAATCCGGAGACCACGATCAGCTATGACTTAAAGGCAGCGTCGCAAGTCGTATTGCAGATTTACAATCTACAAGGCCAGGAAGTGCGGACCTTAGTGAACGGCAGGCAGGCTGCCGGAGTCAAAACAGTACGATGGGATGGCAAAAACAATGCCGGTCGAGCGCTGCCCAGCGGCTTGTACATCTACAGGATTGCTGCCGGGAACTTTAGCGCCACTCGCAAAATGGTTTTGCAGAAGTAATATACAATGAAAACACATTTCCTATTATTTACCTTATTTACCGGCGTATGCATGTTGTTTTATGCCCAGGCCTCGGCCCAAACTTTTGCCGGGGGAGACGGCACAGCGGGCAATCCCTACCAAATCGGGACAGCCGCACAACTCGCCAGCATTCGTCATTTCATGGACAAACATTTTGTTCTAACAGCAGATATAGATCTGAATGGTTACGGTAACTGGAAACCCATTGGAAAGTGCGATGGGTCTAATTGCCTGACTTCTGGTGAATTGCCTGATGAGTCGCAAGCGTTTCAAGGCGTTTTAGATGGGAATGGGCATGTGATATCCAATCTACAGATGAATTGGCTCTATCCACCGGTTTATTCGGCATGGTTGGTCAAGCGGGAGTGATTAAAAACCTGGGATTGGAAAATGTTAATGTTATTACTGATGGAGCAGGCATCACCGGCGGTCTTGTTGGTGAGAATATTGGATATATTAGTAGAGTTTATGTCACAGGTCGCGTCGAAAGCGGCTCCTGGATTGGAGGCCTTGCGGGCGTCAACGGCGGCGGCAGTTCAAGCGGAACAATTACTGATTGCTACACGGATGTTGAAGTCATAGCAAATCATGACGCCGGTGGTGTGACAGGCTATAATACGGCCACTCTCAAAAGAGCTTATGCACTGGGGCAAGTAAAACTGGGAGAAGATCCCACCGGCATTTACAATTTTGGGTTTTTGTCAGGTGTAAACTGGATTGAAACGGTGAATGTCTATTACCCACAGGGCGCTCAAATATTGAACAATGATAACACACCTGTTGTTTTTACACCAACTGACTCGGCAACCGCAATCGCAGTTGATATCAGCGCTTTTACAGCGCCGCCCGCCTCAGGAGTTAAACCGGACGAACCGTTCAAAAATTTTGATTTTATCAATACCTGGCAGTTTGTCAGTGGCGGATGGCCCCTGCTAAAGCTTGATCTAATCAGTTCTGTTGCAAACCCGGCTGGCAATATAGCCTCTTTTGAGTTAGACCAGAACTACCCCAATCCCTTCAATCCAACTACGACCATAAATTACTCCTTACGAAAATCGTTACACGTGAAATTAGAAATTTATAATGCTTTAGGTCAAAAAGTGCGAACATTGGTGAATGGCGTCCAACCTTCAGGCACTCATAAGGCTGTTTGGGATGGCAGCGATGATTTAGGCCGGTCCCTGGCCAGTGCAATCTATGTCTATCGGTTAGAGTCTGAAGACTTCGCAAAAACCCAAAAAATGTTATTGGTCAAATAAATGGCAACTTAGTTTCAAGTTCCAAGTGCGACAAAATTATCTACAAATAATTCGTTTGGCGTTTTGAATTTTATAGTTTTTCTGGGTCTATTGTTTAATCTGTCTTTAACGAATTCAGTATCAGCATCGCTGATGTCATCAAAAGG
>JAJDAG010000108.1 GCA_029262005.1 Candidatus Zhuqueibacterota bacterium
TATCTCCTGACTTGTTGATCTGTTACCATCCAAGATAGCCCTCCTTTATGTCTTTGCTCTTCTTGGATAGTATGAAAACTCCGTTGATTAATAGGGAATTTTAATTGTCGCCAACAGGGAAATATAAATGTCGTTAATCACCTGCGGGGTATTTGACCCTTCCTGCGGGGTATTTGATCCTTCCTGCGGGGTACTTGACCCTTCCTGCGGGGTACTTGACCCTTCCTGCGGGGTAATGACCCTTCCTGCGGGGTAATGACCCTTCCTGCGGAGCTTTTACCATTCCCGCAGTGTTCATAAAAGGTGAAAAACAGTCGGCTGGTTGTTATTGAGTCCGGCAGGGTGGCATCTCACGCCATCAATGCCTTTTTCGAGTATATCCCGGTACAAAACAGAATCGCACAGGTAACAATTCAGCCACAGAAGCGCAGAGGACACAGAGCAAGGATAAAACAACTCAAGTTTCGCAGCTACCTAAGCCGGCTTTCAACGGCCAGTTCAAGAAACTCTGGCTGGCGGCAGCGGTTTGCTTCCACCTTTCCCGATGAATATTCTGTGGTTCGAGGGAATGCTCATCGCAAAACACAAATGCCATATCAACCACAAACAGGTCCTCAGCCATTCAAGACCTCCCGGACTTTGCCTATCAATGATAGTGGTGAAAAAGGCTTCTGAATAAAACCGGTGCCGGGTATTTTTATGGCCTCACTGTCTATCAATTCATCGGTGTATCCAGACATATAAAGGACTTTCAATTCCGGGTGTAAAGGAGTCAACCGCTTGATAAACTCAAGTCCACTCATCATCGGCATGATAACGTCCGTAAGCACCAAATGGATCTGTTCCTTGTGTTTTTCACATATCAGCATGGCAGCGCCGCCGTTTTCTGCTTCCAGCACAGAGTAACCGTACTTTTTTAATACCTTGCAAGTAAGGGTGCGTACAGTGTCATCATCCTCAACAACCAAAACCGTTTCAACGCCTCTTACAATTTCCGGCTCCTGAACTTCAGTAACCAGCTTGACTGTTTCATCAATCATGGGCATACAAATGGTGAAAGAAGTTCCTTTTCCGGTTTCACTCGACACCCATAAATATCCTCCAGTCTGCTTCACGATGCCATATACTGTGGAGAGGCCTAAACCGGTGCCCTGGCCTTTTTCTTTGGTTGTAAAAAAAGGGTCGAAAATCTTGTCCTGTATATCCCGGGGAATTCCCGGGCCGGTGTCGGAAATGGTTAAGATAACGTAGTCTCCGGCTTGTACTTCGAAACGGTTATGGAAGAATTTCTCATCGTACGATATGTTCTTCGTTGCAATCGAGAGTTTCCCTCCCGTTGGTAGCGCATCGCGTGCGTTGACAACAAGATTCATGATAACCTGTTCAATTTGGCCATAGTCAGCTTTGATATTTCCCAGGTTTTCGGCGAGTTCTATTTCCATTTCAATATCTTCACGGATCAACCTGCGAAGCATTTTCTCCATACTGCTGATCAATTTGTTACAGTCCAGAATTTGTAATTGGAGAACCTGCCTGCGACTAAAGGCAAGGAGTTGGCTGGTCAGTGATGATGCCCGTTCAGCAGCTTCATTAATCTGCTTAATATCACTATGGATGGGATCATGCTCATAGAAGGTCGGCATCAGGATTTGGCAGTAGCCCATAATGACAGTCAACAGGTTGTTAAAATCATGAGCAACGCCTCCGGCCAGGCGACCGACTGCCTCCATTTTTTGTGACTGCAGAAGTTGTTCCTCGAGTTTTTTTCTTTCGGTGTTGTCAGTCATAGATACTAACATCTTATCGTATGTCTTTTCGTGCCCTGGTGCAACAACCAGGTTCAGACTGACATGGATTTTGTTCTCATTAAGTGTGGTCAAGGTCATTTCCGTTCTGAACTGCCTTTTGCCCTGAGCGATTGCAAGCACTAATTCCATAAAAGTGTCATGGGAACCCTCAATGATTCTGCCTATTTTGTTCTTTACTTCTTGCAAATTTTTAGCGTTGAGCATGTCGAGTGTAAACTGGTTTACATCAAGAATTTCTATTGCATTTATGCACTGAGTCACAATTTCCGGGTGCTGTTCAAGATGTTTCCTGAAATCGGAGAGGCCGCTATCCTGCAGATTTTCGATGTATTGTTTTATGCCGGAGAAATCTCCCTCGCAAATAGACACGGGCACATTTTCGACAAGTCCCCGATATTTGCTTTCACTTGTTTCCAGTGCTTTTTCTGCCTCCAGGCGTTGGGTTATATCAATGACCACGGATTTTCTTTCGACGACCTGACCCGCTTCACCCTCTCGGGGACTCACGGAGAGTAAGCCGTGCACCAGTTGGCCATTTTTCTTTTTATAGACCATTTCCTCGTTGCTAATGGTCAGGCCACGGCCGACTCTACGGAAGAGCTCAGCTGCCTTGCCTAACGATTCTTCGGAGTACAGGTTATAGATTTTCATTTTCATGAGTTGCTTCTTGGGATAGCCTGTGAGCTTGACTGCGGCCTTGTTCACAGCGGTTATTCTGCCATCCGAATCAACCGAGAAGTAGGCAACCGGCGCCTCGTCATAAAGATCCTGATACTTGGCTTCCGAGTTTCGCATAGCTTCTTCAGCCAATTTCCGCTCAGTGATGTCTCGCGCAAGCGCAATGAAGCGATTGGATGATTTTTTGCGGTCACCCTTGGCCGCTATAGATAATTCGAACCACTTTACCCCGGTGGCTAGTTCGAGGAAATACTGATCGCCGGTGTGGATTCCCCTTTTTTCTGCCTTCTTGATCGTAGCCATGAAAATAAGTCCGGCCTCCGGCGGCAGGACCTCTCTCATTGTTTTACCGAGAAAGTCTTCGGGCGAAACATAGAGTAATTCTGAGGCGGTTGCGCGGTAGTCATAGATCCGGCCGTCAGAATCTACCTCAAACATAAGGTCCGGAAGGGCATTTATGGTTGCGGCAAGATGTTCGTTGGCTGCTACCAGATCTGCTTTTACTTTATCACGCTCAACAGCCACCTGCAAAGACCTGATCCCGAAGGCCAGATCGTCTGCCAACTCTTCGAGCAAGGTGACTTCCTCAGAATCAAACAAATCCACAGAGTTGGAAAAAATGCTTAGCGCTCCAATCACTTCCCGGTCTATTTTGAGAGGGAGAGCGATGGCAGATAAAAATCCCAGTTGCAAACATCTGTCTAGCCATTTTTTGTGGACAGGAGAGTTGGCAATATCTGCGATGATGACAGTCTCTCCCGTGCCAATGGCGATGGCGGTGGGCTCCGCATCAGTCCCTGTTTCACCCCAGGTTAATCGGCTATGAGAGAGAAGCGTACCATTTCCCCCGGCATGGGCGCTGGGATGTATCGTTTTCGCTTCATCGTGAAGCGCCATGCCGACCCATGCCAGGCAGTATCCGCCGACCTCAACGAGTATTTCGCACACATTGTGCAGTAAGCTCTTTTCATCCTGAGGACGAATGAGTGTCTGGTTAACGTCGCTCAATGTATGCAGTGCACGATTGGATTTTCGCAGCTTTCCTTCTGTCTGCTTGTGTTCCGCCATCTCCTGGTTTAGCGCCCGGTTGGTTTCTTCCAACTGTATAAGCTTGTCTTCAAGTTTTCGGATGAGAGCCTGGCTATATTTTTTTAAAAAAATGTGTTCATCCTCACCTTGTTCGGGTAATGCGGGAGCTTCGCCTTTTTTTGATTCCGAAAATAAATCTTGCAACGCGCCTACCAATTCATCCGGTTCGGTTGGTTTGATTAAAAACTTATCCGCACCCAGACTCCTGGCAAATTTCTCATCCCGGTTGTCAGTGTAGGTAGCAGTGTAATAAACAAAGGGAATGTGATTCAATTGCTTATCTTTCTTCCAATCCCGGCAAAGAGCAAAACCATCCTTCACAGGCATCAAAATGTCCGTCACGATGAGGTCTGGTGGTTCTTGTCGGGCTTTCTTTAAAGCATCTTCGCCATCGACTGCTTCAACAACTTCGTATCCATACCCCTCCAGCAGCACTTTTAGCATATAACGATCTTGCTCACTGTCATCTACTATCAGGATTTTACTCATTTTTTCCTTCCTCGCTTCATGATGGTGGGTTAAAATAATGCGCAATATCTTTCAAGAATGTATCCGGGCTAATGGGTTTTTCTATATATCCTGAGAACAAGGTTCTCGTTGCTCTTTCGTGATAATCGGCCATAGCGTCCGCAGTGACGGCCACGATAGGCGTGTCGGCCAGCAGGTGATTCTCTCTCAGTGTGCGCGCCACGGTGTGCCCGTCTATGTCCGGCAGCTGGATATCCAGTAGAATTAGCGCAGGTTTAGCCTGGATTGCCAATTCAATGGCATCACAGCCGTTGCGCGCGGGGAGAACTTCATAGCCATGTTTTTCCAGAATAAAGGTTATCAAATATAAATTCTGCTCGTTATCTTCAATGACCAGTATTTTTTCCCCATAATAATCACCTTTTAAGCAGTTGTCGTTGTCCCTATTTCAGAAATCCACTCCAACGTTAAATGTTCTTGCAGCATTTTCAGGAGTTCATCGAACTGTACCGGTTTCGGCAGAAAACCATCACAGCCTGCCAGCCTGCTCTCTTCCTGGTCTTCCGGCAGCACGCTGGCCGAGGCTGCAATGATGGGGATTTTTTTCAGGCCGGGTATGCGCCGGATGGCTGCGACCGCCTCAAGTCCACTCATCACTGGCATGCGCAAATCCATCAGAATCAGATCGGGATGAAATTCGCCGGCCTTTGCTAGGCCTTGCCGGCCGTCCTCTGCTTGTGTGACTTCAAATCCCAGCGGCGCGAGCAGGTTCACCAGTACCAAACGGTTTTCCAGATTATCATCCACGACCAGGACTTTCTGCCGGGTGCCTTTGTAGCCGGTGATTTTTTGATATTGAACGGGTTTTTCTTTTACTTCTACATCAACAATTGGAAATGACAAGTCAAACCAAAATCTGCTGCCCTGCCCCGGCTTGCATTTGACTTTTATTTCACCACCCATCATTTTAACCAACTGGCGGGTGATCGCGAGGCCCAGGCCGGTGCCTTCGGCTTGCCGTTTGGCTTCGCCCACCTGTTCGAACGGCAGGAAGATTTTTCCTATTTGCTCCGGGGTTAGACCCACGCCGGTATCGCTGATCTGAAAACGGAGGCTGCATGTTTCATCAGTACTTTTGAGATTCTCAACCACGAGCTTAACTTGGCCTTTGTCGGTGAACTTCACCGCATTGCTCAACAGGTTAATCAAAATCTGGCGCAGCCGGGTTTCATCCGCCAGGATGCTTTGCGGCAGGCTATCGGGTTTTTCGAAAATAAATTGTAGCTGTTTGGCTTGCGTTTGCGAGCGGATAACTCCGGCGAGGGTTTCGAGAAAAGGAGGTAAGTGAATGGGTGCCGGGTTTAATTCCAGTTTTCCGGCTTCGATTTTGGCGAGGTTGAGGATTTCGTCGATCAGGCTCCGGAGATGGTTGCCGCTGTTTTGCACCATGGAGAGCTGTTTGTTTTGTTCACCGGTGACCGGGCCGGCGAAACCCTTTAACATGAGGCCGGTAAAGCCGATGATGGAATTCAGCGGCGTGCGCAGCTCGTGGCTCATGTTGGCCAGAAAGGTGCTTTTGGCCTGGTTGGCGACTTCGGCTTTTTCCTTAGCTATTTCTGACTCTTCCCTGGCAACTTCTGCTTGTTCTTTGGCTACTTCAGCTTGCTCTCTGGCGACTTCAGCTTGCTCTGTGGCTGCTTCAGCATGTTCTTTAGCTGCCTTCAAATCTTTAGTTCTATCCTTAACTTCTGTTTCAAGTAGCCTTTTCTGATTTTCAAGATTTCTAACCCGTACCCGGTAACCACCAAACAAGCCACTGACTATTAGAACGCCGATTATTGTCCTGAACCAGGTGGTTTCCCACCAGGGCGGTAGTATTTTGACTTTCAAAGAAGCTCCTTCTTCATTCCAGATACCATCATTATTAGATCCCAAAACTCTGAATGTATAATCACCGGCATCCAGGTTGGTGTAGGTGGCAATGCGTTGTTTGCTGTCCACTTCGTTCCAGTCTTCTTCCAGCCCTTCAAGCTTGTATTTGTATTTGTTCTTTTCAGGAGCAGCATAACTAAGCGCCGCAAATTCAAAAGAGAAGATGTTCTGCTCGTGGGTGAGCGTTAGCTCCTTTGTTGTAGAGATAGATTGCTGCAGTGGAGAGTCGCCCCCAATGGCGACAGGTTTATTAAACAGTTTAAAATCGGTGATTTTTATTGCTGGTATATGCGAATTGTCCTTTACGCTATCCGGGTGAAAAGCAGTAACACCGTTTGTGCTGCCAAAATACATGGTTCCATCGGCGCCTTTAAAATAAGATGACTCACGGAATTCATTGCTTAGCAGACCGTCCGAGACATCATAATTACGAAAGGTCTCTTTTGCAGGATTGAATTTAGACAAGCCGCCGTTTGTACTGAGCCATAAGTTTCCATGATCATCTTCCAGGATACCGTATATGGCGTCATTCGCCAAACCATCTTTTTCGGTGTAATTGCTGAAGGTTTCCGTTTCCCGGTTAAAATTGTAAAGTCCTGTTTGCGAACCAACCCATAATATTTCTGAAGAGCTTTCGTGTATTGTAAAAGAAAATCTATTGCTTGTGGAATCTGTTGGGTTGAATGAATAGCTATGGAACTGCTCTTTTTCTCTGTTGAACTTGCTTATTCCACTTTCTCTTGAAATCCATAATTCGCCGTTACTATCCTCATAAATCATGTTAACTCCATCTGCCAGGAAATCAGGGTACTGTTTAAATTCTTCATTCTTGTGGTCAAGGCTGCTGAGCCCCGTATTTGGTTGTCCACTATCGAAACCACCCATGGCAACCAAAACACCAATCCAAAGTATGGCTTTGCTATCTTCATAAATGGAAAGAACATAATTACTACTTATACCGTTTTCTATTTCAGGATTGTATACAAAATGCCGGAAAAGTCCTCTCTTCTTATTCATATGGTTCAGTCCGCCACCATAGCTGCCTACCCATAATACGCCATTGGAATCTTCAAAAATGGCGCTGATATTTCCACCTACTTTAATACTGGCGGGATTATCCGGATCGTTTTCATAATGCATAACCTGCATAGTTTTTGGGTGATAGCTATCTAATCCCTTATTGTGGCCAAACCAGAGTACGCCTTCCCGGTCTTCAAAAATGGCCCAGACATTATTGTCGCGTAAGCTATTGGGATTAGACGGATCGTGCCTGTAGCGGCCGAATCTCTGCTGTGATGGGCTATATTTACTGACACCATTCCCAACCGTACCAATCCATATTGTCCCTTCCCGGTCTTCATATATTGACTCTAACCTATCACTTGGCAAGCTACTCTTATCAAAGGGATCGTGCTGATAATGAAAGAACTGTTCTTTTTCCTTGTCGAAAAGAAACAGCCCGTTAAAAGATGTAACTATCCATAACATTCCTGATTGGTCTTCATGGAGCGCCTTCAGGACACTATTACCGCTTATTGGCACTTGAAAATAGCGAAAATGACCTGTCTGGGGATTAAATCTGTTCAAAACACCTTTTTCAGTACCTCGCCAGATAATACCTTCGGTATCGATATGGATGCTTTGGATGTTGTTATTGCTTAAACTATTTGGATTACCCGGTTCCGAAATATAATGGACAATATCTTCTGTTTCAGAGTCATATTTAAAAAGGCCAGACAAATTAGCAAACCATATGTTGCCTGAATTGTCTTCTGCTATAGGCATGCTATTTGCTTTTTCACTTGAAAGGCCTGGAATATTATAGATTAACTGTGGTGTTTCTGTTACAACTGAAGTTTTGTAAAACGATGTTGAAGAATCACCTATATTAATTACCCAAATATTATCATTCCGATCGTTGAAAATACGCCGATATCCCAACTTCCAATCAATAATAGAATCCAAAGGAATAATCGAAAATGTCTCCGTAGTGGGATTAAATTTATAAAAATTCCTCGCTACAAACCACAAGTTCCCCGATTTGTCTTCCCCTAAATGTTCAACACTTTCATTTTCGCCAAATTGAGCATTAAATTGATTAAAAACGGTTATTGTATTGCCGTCATAACGATTCAACCCGTCCTGGGTGCCAAACCACATATAACCACGGCTGTCCTGTAGAATGCGCCAGACAATGCCGTTGGACAACCCATCTTCCACGGTGAGATGGGTGAATTTGAGGTCGGGCTGCTGGGCGTGCAGGGTGGTTGCCCAGAAGATGACAAGCCAGACTATTCTAGTTGGAAGATAGCGCATGAGGTTCCTCACCCTCGACAGGGTTTATAAGCCACGGATTCACACGGCGCAGCGAAGCCGCAACCAAAAATTTTTTAGCCACGGATTGACACCGATTCGACACGGATAAAGACATTGTCGTCGAAAAACCGGACTCTAGAGTCATTGGTTTGAACTCCTGGTCTTTGGCACATTTCACAAATTTATCAGCGACAGAATTTTTGAAAAAGCAGTGTCTGCAAAATCTGACATCGCTAAGAATCCGTGTTTCATTTGTGTAAATCCTCGGCTGAGTTTATTTGCTTTTTCTCCTTAATTTATCAACCCCCACCTTTGCCGTTTCTTCAGATTCATAAATCCACTCGAGCTTGAGATGGGTTTGCAGTATCACCTCCAGTGCATCCAATTGAACCGGTTTCGGTAGAAATCCGTCACATCCAGCCTGCAAGCTCTCATCCTGATCTTCCTGTAGCACGCTGGCCGAGGCGGCAATGATGGGCGCCTTTTCCAAACCGGTGATTTTTCGGATTGCAGTAGCCGCTTCAAGTCCACCCATCTCCGGCATTCGCAAATCCATGAAGATCAGATTGGGACGAATGTCACGAGCCTTGTCTACGCCTTGCCTCCCGTCCTCTGCTTGCGTGACCTCAAATCCCAGCGGCTCCAACATGTTGACCAGCACCAAACGGTTTTCCAGGTTATCATCCACCACCAGGACTTTCTGCCGGGCGCCTTCGTAACCGGTGATATTCTGCTCTCCTGCGATTTCTTCCTTCATGTCGACGTCGACGATTGGAAAAGACAGATCAAACCAGAAGGTACTGCCTTTCCCCGGTTTGCTTTTGACTTTTATTTCCCCGCCCATCATTTTTACCAACTGGCGGGTGATGGCCAGCCCGAGGCCGGTGCCTTCGACTTTCCGTTTCTCTTCGCCGACCTGTTCGAACGGCAGGAAGATTCTATCCATTTGTTCCGGCGTAAGTCCCACCCCGGTATCGCTGACCTGAAAACGGATTTTACATTTTTCGTCTGTGCTTCTTTCGACTTCGCTCAGGACAGGTTGTAGGTTTTCAACAACAAGCTTAACGTGGCCTGTGTCGGTAAATTTCACCGCATTGCCCAACAGGTTGATTAGCACCTGGCGCAGCCGGGTTTCATCCGCCAGGATGCCTTGTGGCAGATTATCAGGCTTTTCGAAAATAAACTTCAGGTGTTTGGCTTGCGCCCGCGAGCGAATGATGTCGGAGACAGTTTTGAGAACAGGAGCCAGGTGAATAGGCTCCGGGTTGAGCTCCAGTTTGCCGGCTTCGATTTTGGCGAGGTTGAGGATTTCATTGATCATCGCCAGGAGATGTTTGCCGCTGTTTTGCACCATGGAGAGCTGTTTGTTCTGTTCACCGGTCACCGGCCCGGCAAAGCCTTTCAATATGATGCCCGTGAAACCAAGAATGGAGTTCAGCGGTGTGCGCAGCTCATGGCTCATGTTGGCCAGGAAGGTGCTTTTGGCTTGATTAGCCACTTCGGCTTTTTCTTGGGCGACTTCGGCCACTTCTTTGGCCGCTTCGGCTTGTTCTCTGGCTGCTTCAGCTTGACCCTTGGCTTCCTTTAAATCTTTTGTTCTATCCTTGACTTGAATTTCAAGCTGGTGTTTTTGGCTTTCAATCGTCCGCACCCGCCAGCGATATCCGCCAAACAAACCGCCAATTAGCAGCATGCCAATCAACGCCCTGAACCAAGTGGTCTCCCACCACGGCGGTAGAATGGTGATTTGCAGGGATGTGCCTTTTTCATTCCAGACGCCGGCGTTGTTGGAACCCAGGACACGAAAAATATAATCTCCTGCATCCAGGTTGGTATAAGTAGCAAAGCGTTGTTTGCTGTCCACTTCATTCCATTCTTTTTCCAGTCCTTCGAGTTTATATTTGTAAAGGCTTTTCTCCGGAGCCGCATAACTGAGCGCGGCAAACTCGAATGAGAAGATGCTCTGCTCATGGGTTAGGATGAGCTCTCTTGTCGCCCAGATATTCTTTTGCAAAGGAGAATCGCCACCAATTGGGACGGATTCATTGAAGAGCTTGAAATCGGTTAGCAAAACCGGCGGAAAATGGGGATTATCTTTTATGCTATCCGGATGGAAGACATTGAAGCCGTTGGAGCCGCCAAAATACATCCGGCCATCCGCGCCTTTGCAATAAGATGTTTCACGAAATTCGTTACTTTGCAATCCGTCGGAGACGTCGAAGTTCCGGAAGGTTTCGGTTCCCGGATTGAATTTGGCAAGCCCGCCGTTGGTGCTCAGCCATAAATTCCCATGGTCGTCTTCTAGAATGCCGTAAATGGCGTCGTTTGCCAGACCCTCTTTTTCCGTGTAGCGAGTAAAGGTTTCCGTTTCCCGGTTAAACTTGTTAAGTCCTTCCTGCGTGCCAATCCATAAAGTTCCGGAGAAATCCTTGTGGACCGATAAAACCCGATCATTTGACAGGCTGTGGTTATCTGCGGGATTGTTCAAATATTGGTGAAATTGTTCTGTTTTCCTGTTAAAGCTGCTCAGTCCGCCTCCCCATTGGCCAATCCATAACTGACCGGAAACATCTTCATAAATAGTCCGCACTGCTTCGCCATTCAAATCGGTATAGTGCTCGAAAGTATCGGTCTGGCGGTTGAAGCGGCTCAGCCCTCCGTGAAATGAGCCAATCCAAAGCTCGCCAGCGCGGTCTTGATAAATGGAAAGAATATAATCGCTGCTCACCCCCTGTTCCTGTTCGGGGTTATAACGGTAATGCCGGAAGATCCCTGTCTTCCGGTCAAGGCGGTTGAGCCCTCCGCCAAAACTGCCGATCCAAAGTGTTTCGAAAGAATCCTCATGAATGGCACTGATATTTTGCCCCACACTAATACTGCCGGGTTTATCCGGGTCAGGTTCATAATGAGTAAACCGTTGGGTAGATGGATCACAGCTATCCAGACCGGCATTGTGACCCAGCCAAAGCGTTCCTTCCCGGTCTTCGTAAATCGCCCAGACATTATTGTCACCCAGGCTGTTTGGATTGTCCCGGTTGTGCCGGTAGTGAGTGAATCGCTGCTGCGAAGGGCTAAACTTGTTGAGACCATTGCCGATGGTACCGATCCAAATCACGCCGGTATGGTCTTCATAAACCGAGTGCAGTCTATCGATATTTAAGCTGCTCTGATTAGAAGGATCGCTCTTATATTGAATAAACTGTTCCTTCTTCCGGTCGAATAGCATGAGACCGTTGCCGTTCGTCCCAATCCACAATAATCCGGTAGGGCCTTCATGGATAAACTCTAAACTGTAGCGCCTGGGGCTGCCTCGGTGTGGGTAGTAATGTCGAAAACGGCCGGTTTGTGGATCGTACCTGTTCAGGACACCATTCTGTGTACCCAACCAAAGCTTACCAGTTCGATCATTGTAGATGCAAACAACATTATTGTCGCTCAGGCTGTTCGGGTTGCCCGGTTCAGATTGATGGTGGATAACGGTTTCATGGTCAGGATTGTATTGCAGTAAACCTGTGCTGGTACCAAGCCACAGATTTCCCGCTGTATCTTCTGCGTAACACCAGGTCGGATCCAGTTGGGGGACATTCTCAGAGCTGAGGCGGCACCGCAGCGTATCGGTTCCTGGTGCAAGCTGGAACAAGCATATCTTTGATTCGGTCGCGGCGCCAATCCAGAGGTTGTCATTCCGGTCTTTGTAGATTCTGAGAGCGCTTTCAATATGCTCCGAACCAAACGAAAGAGAAGTAAATGCTTCCGTTTGCGGATCGAATTTAAACAATCCACCGTGAGCGGCAAACCACAAATTGCCGGAATTGTCCTCCTCGATTGCCCGAATCGAGTAGCCGGCCCGGCCAAGGTGCTTGCCGACCAGTTGCTTATATACAGTAATATTGTAGCCGTCATAGCGGTTCAAACCGTCCTGGGTGCCAAACCACATAAAGCCGCGGCTGTCCTGGAAAATGCAGTGTACAATATTATTCGACAGCCCGTCCTCAACGGTAAGGTGGGTGAATTTGAGATCGGGCTGTTGGGCGTGCAGGGTGGCTACCCAGAAAAAAACAAGCCAGACTATTTTAGTTAAAATTGGACGCATCAGTTACCTATCTCAACCCTGACAGGGCCCAAAGCCCTGTCAGGGTTATTCTCTCCTAACTACAATTCTATGGTCATGCCAAGATTAAAATAGCGCGGTTTGCCCATAAACACCAGAGCGTCCGCGGCCGTGTGG
>JAJDAG010000109.1 GCA_029262005.1 Candidatus Zhuqueibacterota bacterium
CTGTTCTTCCAATTCTATCTGACGACTATTTACTCCGGGAAAATAAAAAGATCGAGCAATCTATGAATCTGGCGATTTTTGCAGATTAAGGCGATGGTGTTTTAACCATGCGGGCAACAAAATATCTTCACCGCGCCTATTGATGCTTGGAGGGCAAAAGTGCCGTGAAATAAGATAAAAAGCACAGCGTTCACGGCATGGTAAAGATGCATCTGCGCAGGCGTGAAAAAAGCAAAATCAACGAGGTGTTCATCCTCGGGAAAACAACCAATCACTTAAAATGTATTCAGCAGCATTAAAGGTGACGAGCTTCTAACATTTTCTTCATCAACAAAAATGTCGTTTGCTTGTCAACTTCAAAATCTTGTTGCTCAACGTATTTTGTACTAAGGCTGTTAACTTAGTTGCCATGTTGCCAATATAAAAGCAACACATTTAAATATATTTTTCTTTCAATTGAACTCAATTGCTGGTAAATTGTAAGTATAATAGAGCAAAAAATTATCCCCTTGTCTGGCATGGGGTTTGCATAAAGCAAAGTCAGATATTCATTATGACATTTATCTATTGGGAGTAGAAAAATGAAACGGAAAAAAGGCTCTCGCATCCTTTTGGTTTGCATCCTGGTTATTTCAGCCTTTCTCTTTTCGAGTTGCTACACTCAACTCGCCAAACCGGAGTCTGCAAAAAGGGAACGTAGGATTTCCGTTCAGAAAGACTCAGAGCAGGAGGAACGGTATGAAGAAGGGGAGTACGAGGAGGAAGATTACTACACTTACGAGGAAGACGATGCTGGTGACGAGGAAGAATATGTTGCCTACGATGATGACTCGGATACAGAGCATGTTGTTGTAGAGCATCACTACAATATGGATTATTTCGGCCCATATTCATATCGAGCTTATCAATATGATCCTTTTTACGACCCCTACTTCTATGATTATTACTCACCTTACTCGAGTGGCGTAATGGTGTCGATTGGCTATTATGACCCATTTTTTTATGACTATTTCTATTGCCCAAGACCGTATTATAGTGGCATTTATTTCAATTATGGTTATGCTGGCTATGGGCGGTATCGCGATTACTATTACTACGGTGGTGGCGGCTATTATCCGTACTACTCCTCAAATTCGCATTCTGCCCCAGCCAAGCAGCGTAACTTCACGCGTCGTGGCGCACGGCGTGATAATGCCGGCTATGGCGATGACAGAGTTGCAATTAATCGACCTGCGCCGACTCCAAGTGTACGTGTGGCCCGAACGGGCAATACCGGCTCAGGCAATACAGATGTGAAGCGAGGTCTGCGACGTGAATCAAGAGACAGTGGCATTATTGAGTCACGCACTGGCAAGACGCGCACATCAGGCACTGCAGTCAGCACAAGGCGACGACCAAGTCGGACATCGGTGGACAGTAAAAGCAGCCGACCTACGCGTAAGAATGTGTCCACCAGAACAGAAAAAAGACGAGAAGCCAAATCACGCAGCCCGAAGGATAAACAGCTCAAGGAAAAGGGTGGCCGGGATATCGGGATCGTGCGTGGCGACGTAGATGAGGAACAAAAACGAACGGTGAAAAGACGGAAAGAGCGTGGCGATGATAAACCTGCTAGATACAAACGTTCAAGCAAGAAGGGCAGCCCAAAGGTCAGAAAAAACCGAGCACCCAAGGAAAAGAAAAGGGTGAGCAAAAGGACATCGGAGAAGAAGAAGGCTGTCAAGCGTAAAGCAAGTTCGTCAAAAAATGGTAAGAGCTCCAGCTATAGTAAACCTAAACGTAGCGGTTCCGGCGGAAATTACAATTCCGGCTCCAACCGGAGTCGCAGCAGTGGCAAAAGCAGCGGCTCATCACGGTCATCCTCGTCAGGCAATTCTTCTTCAAAACGGAGAAGCAAGCGCTAGGCAGTGCATTTGAATCCAATGTGAAGATGATGTCGTAAAACAGATTTCCATTAGGAAGATTTATTTTTTAGAGGGAGAGTAACATTGAATAATAAAAGAATGTGGTTGTGGATGCTATTGCCTTTCATTTGCATGCAGGCAAATGCAGCCTTTAGTCAGAGGAATATTGTAACGGAAGAAGTGTTTTCTTTGGGCATGCAACTAGGCGTTGGCACCCGAGCCATTGGAATGGGCGGAGCCTTCACCTCGATAGGGGGGGACTACTCAGCTTCTTTTTGGAATCCTGCTACCCTCAGAAATATAGACCGGATCGAGGTTTACGGCTCCCTCAGCCATCTCGGCAGAGAAAATGCTTTTGATTTGTCCACCGGGCTTGGAAATTTCAGTCCATCCGGACGAAAAAGCGAAGATAATTTTACGAAATTTAACGATATTGGACTGGCCTATCCGGTGCCGACCATGCGGGGCGCTCTGGTTTTTGCATTTGGCTTTAACCGTGTTAAATCTTACGATTCCAATTTGGACTTCAAGGCATTTAATGGAACGCCTGACGACGAAGTCGAGCAATCCTGGCGTGAACTTGAGCGTGGTGGTTTGAATGTCTGGACGATGAGCGGCGCCGTCGATGTGTCTCCGAATGTTTCCCTGGGATTGGGGCTCAATTTCTGGTCAGGCGGTTCTGATTTTGAATCGACGTTTATTGAGTTTGATCGCGATGATTTATATACCTTTGACACCTTTACTGTGGAAAACGGTTTGGAAACAGATATCACCGGGTTCAACGCGAAATTCGGAGCTCTGTTCAGAATGGGTGAATTGTTAAACCTGGGTTTAACAATTGCCACCCCAATCACTTTTAAAGTTGAGGAAAACTGGTCCAATTTTGAAGAGACGGTTTTTGATGACGCAGCTTTCGCAGATACTTCAGATTCAGGCGTCTTCGAATATAAAATCCGTTCGCCCTGGACCTTTACCGGCGGGGCTTCCATTCATTTACTCAATTTAGTAGTGTCCGGAGATATTGAGTACAACGACTGGACGCAGATTGCGTACAAAAGCGAACCACCATTTGATGGCGTTACAGAGAATCAAGGCAATAGGAACATTCGAGACAACTATCGTGCGACCGCTCGCATTCGGTTGGGCGCCGAACTGAATCTACCACCAACCGGTATGAGTTTCAGGGCAGGCTACTTTAGGGACCCATCAGTGTTTGAGAATGCTGACGCGGATGAGGATAAACAGTTCCTGTCTGCTGGACTTGGTTTTCAGGTAGACAAACAGGCCAAATTGGATGTGGCGTTTGTGCGCGGATTTTGGAAATCTTTTAACTCCGGACTGTCTCAAACAGAGGATGTTTCCTCTTATGTGGAAGACATCACGGTTAACCAAGTATTTGTTTCTCTGGCATTACGACTCTAATTGAACGAGCATCTTTAGGCCGGTTCATTCCAATGCTGGCTTAAAGATGCTGTTTTTACGGCCCTGTAAATTGCCATCATCCCCACTTTTAAATGTCTTACGGCAATATTTCTTTTCCGGTACGCCAGGTGCCTGCGCAATTTTTTAGTTTGCATACCGTCTATATTTTTAATATTTTTTGTTTCGACTCAATTTTGAGTTATTCCAGTTATTGGAGGTTTATCTAAAAATGAAGAAATGGATTCTGGGTTTGATTGGTTTGGCGGCAATAGCTAATTTCAGTTTAGTACAGCTCGTGCTGGCAGGCGAAAAAGTTAAGGTACAATTGTTTTTCACAAGCGATCTTTACGGTTACATTAAGCCGTGTGGCTGAAAGGCCAACCCGATTGGTGGACTGGCTCGGCGAGCCGGATATATAAATAATATAAATAACATAAATAAAAATACTAGTACTCAACTCCTGGTTGATTGTGGCGATTTTGCTGGAAAAGTCTCGGATATTGAAAAAAATAAGGTGTCTGTGTTACTGCAGGGAATGTCCATGCAGCATTATGATGCAATCAATTTGGGTGAAAAAGATTTGCAATATGGCATCGATTATCTGGAAGATAAAAGGCGAAAATTCGATTTGCCATTTGTTTCAGCCAACATTTACCGTAAAGACACCGGCAAGCTGTTTGTTGAGTCGTTTGTCATTAGACAGATTGGTGATATCAAAGTCGGTGTTTTCGGTGTTTCCGGCACATTTATTACGAGCAAAGTGAAGGAAAATTTCGAGATAGCGGACCCCACTGAAACTGCCAAAAAAATGGTTGCCCGGCTCAAAGGGGAATGCGATGTAGTTGTTGCCCTGGCGCATTTGGGCCTTGCCAATGCCAAACAACTGGCTGCCGATGTGCCTGGAATTGATTTTGGTGTCAGTGGACACCGTTGGGACGTATCGCGCAAACCTGAGCTTGTTGGTGCGACAGTCGTTATGCAGCCCGGGTCAAAGGGTAAATATCTCGGTCACATTGATTTTGATGTTGTTGATGGCCAGGTTAATTTGGTGCAAGGCAAAGCAGTGTCTCTGTCTGCACATATAAAGGATGACAAGCGGTTGGCTGAGTTGGTGGCAGAGTTTGAGCAAAAATCTGAGGGAACACCGTAAGTGTTACCTGTGAGCAAGAATATTTTAGTTTGAAGAAGGAAGGTCTTCTAGCCTTCCTTCTTTCTTTTTTGGGCCCAAACATTCTTGACATTCCTAAGGAGAATGGTTATATTTGCTGCGATTAACAGCTATTTCAGATATTGCACCAATACTATGGAGTGTTTTTGATGATTCATGGCGTTGAAATCAAGGAATTGACTACCTACCCTGATGAACGTGGTTTTTTTCGTGAAATAATTCGTGTGAATGATGATTTTTTTACAGAAGGTTTTGGCCAATTTAGTCACTCCAGAATGTATCCCGGGGTTACAAAGGCATGGCATATTCATAACACTCAGGTGGATTGGTGGTATGTGCCCATCGGCAACATAAAGGTTGGTTTATACGATAAGCGAATTGATTCTCCTACCAGTGGGAAAACTCAAGTTCTATTTTTAGGTGATAATTACGGCGGGAAAGTGCTGCGAATCCCTCCCGGCGTTGCGCACGGTTGCAAAGTGATTGGCGATACAGCACATCTTTTTTACATAACTTCCAAAATCTATGATCCTGACGAAGAGGGCCGGATTGCATTTGATGACCCTGAAATTGGCTTTGATTGGGAAGCTGGTCCTGCGATTACATAAATCTTCACGAGGGAGTATTATGAAGAATATAGCAAACATCTTGGTCATGGGCATTTTGCTCGCGGCTTCCACACTGTCGGCCCAGCCATTGCTTGAACACAGACGCCTTGTTGATGCGCCCACTGCCGCATTACTGGATCGGGGAAGTTATTCGATTGAGATGCGGATGTTTGCCAATGGAGGCCTGCTCAGTAGCGTCAACATCGGCATCACGCACCGCTTCATGATTGGTATGTCGTACGGCGGTGAAAATGTCATCGGTGAGGGGGATGTGAATTTAAATCCTGAACCAGGTATTCTGGCGCGTGTGCGTGTTGTCGATGAAACCATGCGCATGCCTGCATTCACCATAGGCTTTGAGTCACAAGGGTTTGGTCCGTATAACAGTCAGTTCGAGCGGTACGAGACCAAGTCGCGCGGATTGTATGTTGTTGGGAGTAAAAATTATGCAGTAATGTACAATCTTGGCCTGCACGGCGGTGTCAATTGGAGCCTGGAACACGGTGATAAAGACAAAGAAATAGATGTTTTTGTTGGGGCTGAGGTCAGTTTCAACCGTGAGTTCCATGCTTTCATTGAATATGATTTCGCAAATAACGACAATGAAGTCGACTTAAGGTTCGGCTCAGGTCGGGGGTATCTCAATGGCGGCATTCAATGGATTTTCGCTGACCAGCTTTATCTACAATTCAATGCAAAAAATATGTTCGAAAACGGGCCCAATCGCGTAAGGCGCGAATTCAAGATTGGCTATTTTGAATATTTCTAGTCCAGCCACTCAAGAGCATGCCGGCGATTGAAGTGACATTAAAAACAGTGGATCTGAGTCAAGCCATTGTACCGAATTGTTTGCAAGTACGCAGTTTTATCATTAATCCAGGATAGGAAGCAGGTTTAGGATGGCCAGATTTTGGCGAGCATTAGCCAAACTATCTATCTACGGTCTCATTGTCGTCATAACGCTTGTCATTCTTGGTTATTGGCTCATCACAAAATCTCTCCCAAAGACCAGCGGTACTCTAACATATCCAATTTTTGAGCATCCTGTAGATGTCTACAGAGATTCGCTTGGCGTCTCTCACATATTTGCAAAAAATGACGCCGATTTATTTCGTGCGGCTGGTTTTGTGACGGCACAGGACCGACTTTGGCAAATGGACTTTTATCGTCGGGCCGCTTCGGGAAGGCTCTCCGAGATTTTTGGTGATGTTACACTTGAACAGGATAAGCTGTTACGGTTATGGGGTTTCAGGCGTGTCGCTGAGGCCATTTCTGACTCCCTTTCTCCGCAATCACGCCTCGCGCTGGAAGCCTACGCTGAGGGCGTGAACACCTTCATTGAAAGCCATAAATCACGTTTGCCCATCGAGTTTGCCTTGTTGGATTACACTCCCGAAAAATGGCAAATTGAGGATAGCATTGCTCTTACCCGCCTTATGGCCTGGCAGCTTTCATTCAGTTGGTACGTTGATATTGTGCTTGCTGAAGTGGTCAATCGTGTTGGCATGGCGCGTGCGCGTGAAATTTTTCCAGAGTTTCCGAAAGACGGTCCGTTTATTCTTTCGGGGAAAGAGAAAGAACTTTGGGAGACTTCAAAGGCATTTCTTAAATCCGGAGAAAATTTGCTTGGTTTCTTAGGCCTGCACGGCGTCACTGTCGGCAGCAATGCCTGGGTCATTTCGGGGGCAAAAACTGTAAGCGGTAAACCCCTTCTGGCAAACGATCCGCACCTTGAACTCATGGCGCCATCCATTTGGTATCAAATCCACCTTTCATCGAAAAACATGAATGTTGCCGGCGTGGCCTTGCCCGGTGTGCCCGGCATTGTCATCGGCCATAATGAGGAGATCGCCTGGGGCTTAACAAACGGCATGATTGACGATGTTGACTTTTATCTTGAGCGTGTTAATACGGATAGTGTGCAGCAATACTGGACCGGGAAAAAGTGGCTCGGTTTCTCAACACATCAAGAAGAGATCAAGGTGAAAGGTACCGCGCCAACCCGGTTAACTATCCGCAGCAGTCAAAACGGCCCTGTGATTTCTGACCTCCACCCGTTACTCAAAGGGCAGGGGCCAGTGATCTCAATGCGGTGGGTGGGCCATGCCGTGAGCGATGAGTTGGATGCATACTTAAAATTGCTGAAGTCGTCTAACTGGAACGATTTCACTGAGGCTATCAGAGGGTATAAGGTGCCGGCACAGAATTTTGTTTTTGCCTCGAAGAGCGGCGATATTGGCTATTATCTGGGCGGCAGCGTTCCAATCAGAAAAAATACAACCGGGGTTCATTTACACAAAGGTTGGCGGCAAACGGGCAAGTGGGTCGGTGAATTGGCATTTGCGAAGCTTCCCCACGTTCTAAATCCTGAGCAGGGTTTTATCGTGACTGCTAATAATAAAATTGTGAGTTCTCGTTATCCGTTTTACCTTTCAAACCTGTGGGAGCCACCCGGCAGAGCGGCGAAAATTTCTGAACTTCTTGCGCAAAAGGACACGTTTTCCGTAACTGATTTTCAAACCATGCAACTGGATGTGGGCTCGGTCTTCGCACGCGATTTATTACCGGATTTATTAGATATCGTAGAAGCGAAGCTCGATTCCAGTGCGCCGCGTTTGAACGTGCTTTATAATTTAATCAGAGACTGGGATGGCACGGAATCTCTGACCACTTTGGCGCCGTCTATCTTTCACGCCTTTTTCGTAAAACTTCTTGAAAACACGCTGCAAGATGAGATGGGGGAGGAACTTTTTCGATTTTATATCAAGGCCAGAAATGTGCCGTTTCGAGTTATGACAAAACTGCTGCGTAACCGCAAGTCGAACTGGTTCGACAATGTGGACACCGCGAAAGTTGAATCTATGGAAGATATTGTGATAATGAGTTTTCTGGATGCGGGCACCCTGTTGGAAAAGGTTGCAGGCGCTGAGATCAGTCATTGGCGCTGGGGAGAAATACATGCCTTGACCATGAAGCATGTGCTGGGTGTCAGGCGCCCGTTGAGTTTTTTGCTCAATATTGGCCCTTTGCCGCGTGGTGGCTCCACCATGACCATCAATAATTCAGAATACCGGATTGACCAGCCGTTTAAGTCAGTTGTTGGGCCTTCCATGCGTCAGGTTGTTGACCTGTCAGATATGAACGAGTCCTTTTCCATCATCACTTCAGGTGCTTCCGGGCAAAGAATGAGCCGGCATTACAAAGATCAAACGCCCCTGTGGCAAAACGGAAAATACCATCGATTGGTTCTTGATCGAACTACTATTGAAAATACTGCGACTGCGCATCTTGTTTTGACTCCTTAGCGTTACTGGCAGATTTGCACACTTTGGCAATCCTGTTATTGGTCATATAAAAACTGTATTGGAGGTTGTTTTGATTAAGGAATTGAACGCCGGCGATCAGTTGATTTCCTATTTTATTCTGCGCAAGAAAGAAGTGAAGTCCAAATCTGAGACGGGAACATTGTACCTCTCACTTGAGCTTTTTGATGCTTCCGGCCGCATCTTCGGGACGTTATGGGATAATGTAAAACAGGTTTCCCATGCCATTGCACCTGGCGATATTTTGAAAGTGAAGGGCATGGTCATCGATTTTCATAATCGACCGCATTTGAAAATTGACCGGGTCAGAAAGGTTGTTGAAAGCGATGACTATGATTTAAAACAACTTGTTCCACGTGTGGAGCAGGATGTCGATGTTCTGCTTGCCGAACTGGACCGTTTTATTAAGGCCGTAAAAAACACGGCGCTCAAAACTCTTCTCGAACTAATTTTTCATGATTCAGAAATCCGCAAGCAGTTTGGTGCCGCACCCGGTGGCAAGCTCTGGCACCACAATTATATCGGTGGCTTGCTGGAGCACACACTTAATGTTACCCGAATTGCAGTCCAGTCCGGCGAAATTTATCCCGGCGTGAATCGTGATCTTCTGGTTGCGGCCGGCCTGCTTCACGACCTCGGAAAAATTAAGACCTACGACTATAAAACCCTGATTGACTTTACAGACGAAGGCAGGCTGCTGGGTCATATTGTTATGGGCGCGCAAATGGTGGCAGAAAAAATACGTGAAATTCCGGATTTCCCGGCGCAATTGGAAAAGGAACTGCTTCACTTGATTCTTAGTCATCAGGGTAAGTTAGAGCAGGCCTCTCCGGTGGTTCCTATGATGCTGGAGGGTTTGCTTCTTTATCAGGCTGATGAAATGGATTCCAAGGCAAATGCCTTTCTCAGAATTCGGCGCAGAGAGACTGACAGGAAGTGGAGTTCCTACGTGAAGCTGATGAATCAGTATTTCTATTTTGGACCGCGGAAGCAAACCGAGGAAGAATAGATTTATCTGGCTACAAACTACTGGTTGCTCAGGGCTATTGCACGAATCCGTTTCAAATTTTTTTCTTGCATTTGGATGTTCAATCTTGTATGTTTCAGGCCGTTTGACAAGTTAGGAAAATTAGGAGGTTGGATCAGATATATGCAGTTTCGTTTGTATAAACGGATTTACCATCAGAGGTGTGTGGGGTTATTTCTGGGGTTAGTCGCAATTTATTTTCTGCTTTTCTATTTTAGAGATATTGGCTATTAGACTGTAAGGCTATTGGCTGCTCTTCGGGGCAGCCTTTTTTATTTTTGTGTAAACGACATAACGGTTTTTCCCGCATGGATTCCGTGGGTGACTTTGAAATTTGTCCCGGCGCACCCTGTGTTTCACTGAAAAACGGGTAACCACCCGTACCATTCCAGAACCGCGGTGGCATTTATTTTGGTCATAGCGACCGGTGTAGGCGATCTCCTGGCTAATTTTGCTGCACCCCGGTTTGACCCACATTATAGTTTGAACTGTCTTTCTTGCTCAAGGCAGGTTATTATCAAAGTGAAATTATCTTAAGAGTCAGATACCATTTTAATGGCAGGGCGCGCGTCAAGCCATTGGCGAATGGTGCTTAGAAAATTTTTCTTTCTTATCGGCTTGGTAATAAAGCCATCCATATCAATCATGAGACATTTTTCACGATAGCTTTCTATCGCATGCGCAGTTAAGGCGAGAATAGGAACTCGGCTTTCTCCAGCCAACGATTCATACGCTCTAATTTTCCTGGTCGCCTCAAATCCATCCATCACGGGCATGCAAACATCCATTAATACTAAATCATAATATTGTTGTTGTACTGCTTCAACTGCCAGCTCACCATTCTCGGCGATGTCCACAACGTAACCGGCACGCTGCAATATTGTGGTGGCCAGTTTCACATTGTCCTGATTGTCCTCAGCAACTAGAATTCTATATTTGCGTGTCTGGCTCTCAAGACCTTCGGCATCTACGACTTTCGCAACAGCAACCGGTGTGTTTGAGTCCCTCAATGTCTGCCCAATCGCGGCATGCAGCTCTGACTGTTTTACGGGTTTGGTAAGGCACGCGGATATATCAGCCGCCTTTAACGCAGCCGAACCCACCTTACCGGCGGGGCAAAGGAGAATCACTTTGGTATTATTTAGCTCTCTTACTTTTTGTGCCAACTCAATACCACCCACATCCTCTACTTGACAGTCTACCAAAGTTAAATCAATAGCCTCAGCATTGTCTTGCAAAATGGCGAGCGCTTGCGGCCCAGTTTCGGCTTCTATTACCCGGAGTCCCCAGCCTGCCAGGTTTTTTTGTAGAATCGATCGGCTGGTCTGGTTATCCTGAATCACTAAGGCTACCGCGCCCGCAAAACTAGCGCGCTTTTCGCCAGTGCCTCCAGCTTTATGCTTTGCGATGTGCAAAGTTAAGCTGAAGTGAAATGTCGCGCCTTTCCCTTCTTCACTGTCCACTTCTATCTCTCCACCCATGAGCTCTATTATAGATTTACAGATATTCAAGCCCAAGCCTGTTCCGCCAAACTTTCGCGTTGTGGAACCGTCGGCTTGAGAGAATTGATCAAATATTCGTCTTAGATTTTTCTGAGATATACCAATTCCTGTGTCGGATACACTAAAATGCAGTTCTACTCTGTCGGCATGTTTTGCCATTTGCGCAACTTTTACGAGCACTTCGCCTTGATCGGTGAACTTGATGGCATTGCCAATCAGATTAATCAAAACCTGTGAGATTCGGGTTGAGTCGCCGACCACCCAGGGTGGAATTTCGGAGTCAACATCACAGAGAAGTTCAAGCCCTTTTGAGGCGCAGCGCAGCGAAAAGATATCTGCGGTCTTGGAAATAAGGTCGTTCAGATTGAAGTCAACATTTTCCAGCTCCAAGTGCCCTGCTTCGATTTTTGAAAAGTCGAGTATGTCGTTGATCAAGCTCAGGAGCGCTTCGGAGGCAGAATGAGCCACACCTAGACATTCTCTCTGGTCAGAAGTAAGATCGGTCTCAAGTACCAGATCTGTCATGCCAATGATGGCATTTAAGGGCGTGCGGATCTCATGGCTCATGTTAGCCAGGAAGTCACTTTTGGCTGCTGTGGCTTCTTTTGCTTTTACAGCCAGTGCTTGCGCTGTGGATATCGCCTCTTCAAGTTGAATGTTCTTTTTCCTTAGCTTTCCGTTCGCGGCCTGGGTCTCGTTCCTGGCCTTCAATAACTCTGCCTTCGCTCGCTTACGCTCCTTCTCGATTCTGCGTAATTCTATGGCATAGTGGATGGATTTGTTTAGCGATTCGGTTGTTAATTTGGTCTTGACAACATAATCGGTTGCACCGGCTTTCATCATTTCTACAGCGATTTCTTCGTCACCTGCTCCGGTAGTGACAATAAGCGGTGTGCCTTTGGACAACTTGCAAACATCTAAAGCAGTGCCGTCGCCAAGCAAATAATCAGAAATGATGATATCAAACTTTCTGCTGCCCAATAAGCCTTTGGCCTCGGAAATCGAACCGGCAACAATAAGGTCATAACCAATGATTTGGCTTTTCAGATGCCGTTTTATAGCCATCTGATCGACTTTGTCATCTTCGACATGCAGAATTTTTATTTCTTTGGCTTTCACCTAGTCCTCCAGGGATACAGAAATAACCCAATATAAGTAAATACTTTATCCAGTCCGGGAGAGTCTTGTTTTATTCAAGGCAATTCACTCAAAGTCCAATACAAATTGATCATTCTCATCGTATCGACGAATTTTTTATAATCCACCGGCTTAATCATATAACCCGCAACATTCAAATCGAATGATTCTATTCTGTCATGATCGTCTTTTGAGGTGGTCAGTACTATCACTGGAATGCCTTTTATCAAGCCGTCTTGCCTGGCACGTTTCATAAACTCCAGACCATTCATCCGGGGCATGTTTAAATCCAGGAGAATGATACATGGTCGTATATTTTCTTTTTTGCCCAAGAAGGCCAACGCTTCTTCGCCATTACCGACAATATCCAATCGGTTGGTGACATTGATTTCCTTTAGCGCCCGTTTTACAGTCATGCGATCGATGAGATCATCTTCTACAAGAAGAATCGGTTTACGTCCTTTCATTCATTGCTCCGTTATCTGTTTGGTGAAAAGAAGTCTTGCGCCTGGGTACGGTGATGAAGAAGGTGGTCCCGGAACCTACAATAGATTCCACCCAAATCTTGCCACCGTACATTTCAATGATTTTTTTAACCACGGACAGCCCCACTCCGGTGCTCTCAAACACATCGCGCGCCTGCAGGGTTTGAAAAATTTGAAAAATCTTGTCGAAATATTCTTCAGCAATTCCCGGTCCGTTGTCGGAAACATTAAATTTCCAGCTGCCGTTTTCGGCCGCACAACCAATTTTTATTTCCCCTTTCGGCTTATCCATGTATTTGACCGCATTGCTGATTAGATTTTGAAATACCTGTATAATTCTGGTCTTTTCAAACCAAACTGTGGGAAGTTCACCCTGTACTTCTATGGCAATATTTTCCGGAGGAACGATTGAGTCAATGACATTGTGGACGACCTGATTCAAATCAATATTTACCTTTTCCTCACTCTCGCGCCCCACTCTTGAATACTGTAAAACACCATCGATAAGATCGTTCATTCGCCGTACCCTGGTGCTTAGCAACTCGACTAATTCTTTGCCCTCTTCATCAAGCTGTTCCTCATAATCAGATTTCAACCAATCGGATAGTGAACCGATTGCGCGCAGGGGCGCTTTTAAATCATGCGAGACAATGTAAGCAAAATCTTTTAACTCTCGATTAACGTTAGCTAACTCTTCATGGAGTTCAGCCTGTTTTTTCTTCGCCCGCTCGCGCTCGGTTATTTCAACCTGCAACTCTTTGTTTGCATTCGTCAACTCCAGGGTACGTTCTTGCACACGCAGTTCTAATTCGTCATGGGCTTCGCGTAATTTTTTTTCCGCATGTTTGCGCTCGGATATTTCCAATTCCAACTGCGAATTGGTTTTCGCCAATTTTGAGGCGATTAATCGCTGATCTTTTTCAGCCGCAACTGCATGCTGCAAAGCCTTTTGTTTTTCTTTGAGCGATGCGCCTATTTCTATTGTCATCTGGCGGAAGGCATTGGCCAAAACACCCATTTCATCAGTGGAGTGGAATTCGATTGGTAAATCAAAGTTCCCCTTGGCAACTTCATTGGCGTAGCTCACGGTTTTGTTCAGGGGGCGAATTATTGATCTTGTGGCCACGATTGAAAACCACACCAGGAGCGAGAGAGAGATGATAGTAGCCGACGTAATTGTACCAAGCAAATTACTATGATTGTTCTGGCTAGTTGCAAAAGCTTCCGCTATCCGCAGCTTGTCGAGCTGGGTGCGCTTGGCTAGCTCACGTTCAATATGAGCATAACTCGTAGTCATCGAATCGAGAGTAGTCACCAATTCCTCGTTCATCTCATCTTTGGTGAGCATCGCCATGGTGGTTCTTCTGGCGAGGGTATAATAGTCTTCAAAGCTGGTTCCAAGCTCATCCAGCTTTTGTGCTTCGATTACGGGATTTTCCCAGCTAGCTGTCAGACTCCTTAGAAACTCATCTCGGTGCTTGTCGCTTTCCACGATGGCATCGGAATCATGCAAAGCAACGGCATCTTGTAAACACCGCTGAATGGTCGAAAGCGTTGCTTCCAGTTTCTGATTTAACGTCAAGGACGGGTAGTAGCCAATCTCAATCTTTTTTAATAGAATATTGTTATTCCGGCCAAAGAACCATGTCAGGAGAATTATCAGTAAGAGTGAGATCGTCGATGATAAAGGCCCGATGATGATTTTATCTTTGATTTTTAAATTTTTGATCATGTTCCTAATTATTCTGAGTTTTGGTAGCTATTCAGCTATTCGCTGTTGGCCTTTAATTTTTGAGGGTTTAGGGTGCAAGTTTTGTTTCGCTGTATTGTGATTTACATAACTTTCAATTTTGTTGACGTCAAGGGGTTGATTTGTGCCCAGACTTCTTGGACTTAGTCGAAATGACCAGAACGGGCGTTTCGGTAAAACATTAACAAACGCATTGATTCTTTTGCCAATAGCCAACAGCTTCTGAGCAACTCATATACAGTTACGTCGCAATTGAGACGGCGAAAGCAGTTGCAGGGTTGAATGGTTATGAGTTTTGGACAAAACCATCACTGATTTTCTCTGAACTGTATCATTATTTTTTAATCTTAAGAACCTTGACGCTGTCCATTTTCGCTTTTTTGGAGACATAACCGATAGCGCCTGGGTGGGTTCGAACGTAATCTATCACTTCTTTATCCGTGCGTTTCTCCTGCCCCGGGACACTATGGCCGGAGAAAATTTGCCTTTGCCAGTAAGCTTTAATAGAAGAGGTGCTTTTGTTGTGTATTGTTTTTGAAAATTCTTCACGAATGGCGGATTTGGTGAGACGATCTATGGGTCGAACTTCTTTCCCATCCGGCCATTTTCTGGTTTTTTTCAAAAATAGTTTTGAAACCGCTTTCCGAGTTAGAGATGAGGTGGGGTTCTTTATGTTGATTATGACGTTATAAGACGGTTTGTTCTTGGCATGTGCAAAGTCTTGGATCAGTAAACATCCGGCAAAAGACAGTATGCAGAACAGAATTCTTTTCATGTTTGGCTTTCCTATCTTAGAAGCTCGCGGAGGCGCTGATAATCGTATACTGGACCTTTACTGGATCGTCGGTGAATACATTGGGCGGGTTGTCGTCAATAAGATATCCTTTCATCCAATGGTGCTCAGCCTTTAAAACCAAATTGGAACTGAGCCTATAATTGAAACCAATTGCGTAGTCCTTATTGTTCGCGTCTGCGCTGGCAGAAAAGAAGGGCTCATTGATTTCGAACTTAATACGACCGAGATCAATCTGGGCATTTGCCCTTAGTTTTTCTGTAATGTTGTATCCCAGGTGAGCATAGGATGGCTTCCAGCTACCTATATCAAATCTAAGATCAATATACTCGGCCTGGAATGTGAATCGTTCAAAACTTGCATCTAAGGAGGCAGTCCAGGTCGTTAGATGGTCTCTTTTTCCGGCTACACGGTTACCACCGCTTAATGTCGCGCGGTGGCCTGCAAGGCCAACTCGAAGCCCATCGACAGGCGTATTCAGCCACAATTGGCCGCCGGCGCCATCTTCGACGCGCGCCATAACAGGAGTAGTAGGGTCATTCGCTTCAACGAGATCCCATCCGCCATAAAATACGGAGATGTCCAGGTTCCAGGGCGAGTCCTGCAAGATATAGGCGGACAAAACAATGCCATCAACGGTTTCGCTGGACCAAATTCCTTCGCCATAGGTATAAAAAGGGATTCGGTAAAATGGAAGTATCGTACCGACGTCGCGAACTTCATTGTAAATGCCCACAGGGAGCTGAACCTTACCAATCTTGCCGGAAATCGTCTCTGTGAACCTATATTCGGCAAATGCCCAGTCTAATTTCACTTCGTCTTCCAAAGTAGCTACCGGGCTGAGTCCCATACGCCTGTGACTGAACTGAATGACAAGCTTGCTATTGTCATTCAGCGCGTAACCAAATTGCAGGGCCAAAGTTCGGTAGTCTGTTGTGCCTTTATCGGGGATACCCAGCACCTGGCGTCCGTCGGTAAATGCATAGGCCTGGGTCAGATGACCATGAACGTGAATTTTGGATTGCCCTTTTGCATAGCCCGAGAGTAGGGTCATCGAAAGAACGGTGATTAAGATTGGCGTTGAGGTGCGTTTCATACAAGAATCTCCAATTTGTTTCAGTCAATAGTTTGTATCGGCGTCACACAAGCTAAGTAAAGTCATTTCGCCACAAATTTGGGTTTAAATTTATGGTATCAATGCGTTGCCGCTGTCTGTTCCGGGCAGGATTTTCATGCGACTGATATTTTCAGGAAAAATGCGCGGCGAAGGCCTGAGTTTAAAGGCTGGCTATATCAAGATATTCTCGTGCCTTTGTTTGGTGACTTGAACGGTTCTCTTGCCTGTGAAATCGGTTATATTTTGTTTTGGCTGGGCGCAATGGCAATTCTTTGTACCGCAGGGTTTTCATAAAGATATCGTTTTAGAGAGGGATTTGCTTGAATAAGTTCTCTGCAATTGTTCGGATACGCATGAGAGGATTTTTGCGGAGGGTGGCGAATGGGGCAAATGCCAGGTGGTCATACCCGCAGACGCACAAGAGTTGCTTGCAGCAAGGGGCGTAAACTAAAACCCCGGGTGTGTGAACGCGAGTGAGCTCCCAGGGTGTGTCGTAGTGCCGGACCGAAAACTCGATCAGTTCTGTCCTTACCGCGAGTGTTTTCGTTCAAACACAATACAAATACCGGAGGACCGTTTTCTGCGAAATATCCCTTGATTTCATTAAGCGTTTGTTGTATGTTTTACCGGTCGCCTGAGCCCCCACTCCTGCCAATAACTTCAGGTTTTCTGACTCGGCGCGCACGCACGGAGTTGGCTTAACAGAGCATCATGGTCATTTGTTTATAGCAACATGGGAGTGATTGATGCTCCGCCCATTGTGGAATCTTGCTGGTTATTTTATTCCTGTTGCAGTCATTCTTTATTCTGTTGTTTTATGCAACCCACTAAAATTGTGAATCCCGTCTCCCTTAAGGTACTCTGAAAATGCATAGGACTTATTTCATCCTTTTGTTCGGCTGGCTGTCGATGGTGTCGGTGGCACACTCGCAAACCATCAGCGGATTCGTTGAAGACAAAAGCTCGGGCGAAAGACTCATCGGAGCGAATGTTTTTGACCCTGAGCTCAAGATTGGCACATCTACGAACGCATACGGCTTTTTCAGTCTCACCTATAAAAATTTTCTGCAGGATTCGATTTCGCTTGTGGTCTCTTACATAGGGTATGAAAACTGGCGAAGACGGCTGGTACTGGCGGAGAAACGCCATATCAAAATAAGCTTGCAACCCACTGCAATTCTGGCGGATACGGTGACAATTGAGGCGGATGCGCTGGGCGATATAGCTGAACAAACTGAGATGAGCGTGGTGCAAATTCCGGTAAGACAGTTGGCTTTGATGCCTGCACTTCTCGGGGAAGTGGATGTAGTCAAGTCCCTACAACTCTTGCCGGGCGTACAATCCGGTAACGAAGGTTCCAGTGGCCTTTATATTCGCGGCGGCGGTCCGGATCAGAATCTAATATTACTCGACGGCGCACCTGTTTACAACGCATCTCACTTATTTGGTTTCTTCTCTGTCTTTAACTCGGATGCTTTGAAGAATGTGCAACTAACCAAGGGCGGGTTTCCGCCGCGCTATGGCGGCAGGCTTGCCAGCGTCATCGAGGTGAATATGAAGGAAGGAAATAATCAGGAGCTAAAGGGGCGTGCGGGTATTGGTCTGGTCTCGTCCCGCTTTATGCTGGAAGGGCCGATCAAAAAGGGCACCTCCTCCTTTATCTTCACGGGGAGACGGACTTATATCGACTTGCTGGCACGGCCGTTTCTGCCGGACGATGAAACCGGTGGATATTTTTTCCACGATCTCAATATGAAATTAAACCATTCCTTCTCGGCAACACACCGTTTATATTTAAGCGTTTATGCCGGACTCGACAAGTTTTATACCGAATCAAAATCTGAGTTCAGCAAAGACACCGGCGAGCTGAATTGGGGTAACATCACTTCGACCGTCCGCTGGAACTGGCTTCATAATCAAAAGCTTTTTAGTAACACTCTGTTGATGTACAGCCGCTACCGATTCGAGATTATCGCTACCGATGAGGAGACTTCAAGCTTTGATTCGGTAAAAGAAACATATTTGTTGAAGCATTTTTCCGGCATTGAAGACTACAGCGCCCGTATGGATTTTGATTTTGTCCCTTCCCCTGCTCACTACATACGGTTTGGCGCAGGGAGCAGTTACCGTATATTTAACCCGGGCGCCATTCAATTAAAAGAAGAAGGCGCCGGCACTTCTCTCAACTCTCTTATTCTGCCAAATGCTCGTCAGGAAGCCGCCGAGTTTAATTTATACGCCGGAGATGATGTCAGGGTCTCTGATTGGTTTAAAATCAATTTAGGCGTTCACAGCGCGTTGTTTTCCGTTAATAACAAACAATACTTTTCCCTGCAGCCCCGTGTTTCATCGCGGATATTAGTCGGAGATTGGGCCGTAAAAAGTTCATATGCCGAAATGCGCCAGAACATACATCTGCTGACCAATACCAGTATCGGGCTGCCGACCGACCTCTGGCTGCCTGCCACGGCTCGGGTTCGTCCTCAATTTAGCCGGCAAGTTGCCCTTGGGCTGGCCAGATCTTTCGCCGGCGGTCTGATTGATTTCAGCGTTGAGGGCTATTACAAAAGCATGAATAACATAATCGAATACAAAGAAGGCGCAACATTCATCGGCCTTGACGCCGACTGGCAGGATAGAGTAGATATCGGTAATGGACGCGCTTATGGCGTGGAATTTTTTCTGCACAAGAAAAGCGGCCGTGCCAGTGGTTGGTTCGGATATACCCTTTCATGGTCAGATCGGCAGTTTGATAAACTCAATTTCGGCAAACGATTCGCGTATCGCTACGATCGCCGTCACGATATTGGCATTGCCTTCAACTATCGCCTTTCAAGAGCAATCGATTTTTCTACAACCTGGGTTTACGGTACCGGCAGCGCCATCTCCCTGCCGGCAGCCACTTTTCCGGCAGAAAAACCACAATACAATGGGGCTTTCCGTTTTTTTGGCGAGGCTTCGCATTATACACAACGTAACGGCGTGCGGATGGGTTCGTACCATCGGCTCGACTTCTCTTTTCGTTTTTATACACGCCGCGGCATCGATGAGAATTTCTGGACGCTCGGCCTCTATAATGCCTATCACAGGCAGAATCCGTTTTATTATTTTCGCGATAACGATAATTCAGGTAATCCGGTTATCAAACAGGTCAGTCTTTTTCCGTTGATTCCGGCAATAAGTTACACGCGCTCTTTTTAAGAAATGGTCTGTAAGAATATGGTATCTCAAAGGAAAACCCTGGCTATTTTCTTAGTCTTAGTTGTTTTTTCGTTGTCCGCATGCGAAGATTTTTGGGAGCCCCGCTCCATTGTAACCAACTTGCCGGAGCACCAGCCTGTTCTCGTGATAAACAGCTTTATTAATCCTGACAGCGTTTTTGAAGTTTCAGTCGCAAAGAGCAGGGCTTTTTTGGCGCCCCCCGAATACCCTTTTATAACCGATGCGACGGTCACCATTTTCGAGTCTGGAAACCGGGTCGCCGAGCTATTTCACACCAGCGATGGTCTCTACCGGGCGATAAACCACCGACCGAGAATCGGCGCTACTTACGAGTTGAACGTTTCAGCCGAGAATTTTGCGCCGGTAAAGGCAATGGTAACGATTCCTTTCCCCGTAAAAATCGATTCGGTTACGGTGGGTACGGCTACCAGATTCGGGACCAACACCACGCTCTGTTTTCAGGATCCGCCTGGTGAAGATAATTATTATCAACTCTTGCTTTTCACCATCGATAGCTTTGCTGAAATGGATACTGTGTTGTCTATTACTTATTTTTTTTCTTCGGATGCTGTATTGAGAAAACCGGATGATTTCGAAGATGAATCGTACTACGAGGATGATGCCTTTTTTGATGACGCGTTGTTTGACGGCGACTTCTATGATCTCGATATAACTTTTTTCGACTATTTCCCGCCCAGAGAAATGTTCGTTGTTCTGTTGACAACCTCGGAGTCTTATTACAATTTCCGCAAATCATTCGATGGACAAAGCGCTACAGAAGATAATCCGTTTGCCGAGCCGGTGCCGGTCTTTACGAATATTGAAAACGGTTTGGGTGTTTTCGCCGGTTACAGCTCTTTTATCTCTTCCTTGCGGTAAATTGATTAATAGGCACACGAAACCACTATTTGAATTAGCTTAGAATAACTGCATAAATAATCGAAGCCTATTTTTCAGTGGATTTCATGGTAAAAAGGCACGGGGTTGTGAGTCCCCTACGAGCAGAAGACCTCGGTCTTGGTTATTAAAGACAAGTCAAAGCGTGGTCTCTGCTTACAGAGTTTTAACCTGCACCACCACCTGCGCCGCCACCCCCACCGCCACCACCGCCCGAGGCGCCACCACCTGCACCGGAAGCCGAGCTCATGGTTGTGGTGCCAACGGAAATGAATGAACTCATTGCACCGGCAAATTCCGCCGGTGTTGCAAACTGTGAGTGGCCCACATACCACGGGAAGTAGCTGTGATACTGGCCCGTCGGCAGTTCAAGCATCAGCTTTTTAATGCTTTTGGCGCTGAGGCCAAGGCCGATGCCGTAAATCAGATATTCTTGAATGTGGTTGAGAAAAGTAGCATGGTCAACCGGCTGTGTGTGGTATTTCGATAAGTAGTTTTTGAATGCCGCCAATTTTTTCCGCAGCAGTTTCATTTCCGCTGTGTAGCGCATAATGGTAAATGACAGGCCAAGACAGATGCCTCCGGCAACGATGGCAATGATTCCGCCTTCCCCGAGCAGTGTCACCGTTGCAATGCCCAGCACAACAACTGCAAAGGAGACCGATGCGGAAATGATAACGGCTTTGATGCTCTTTTTGTCCCAGAAGGGTTGGCCCTCGAAATGGGCTGCGAATATTTTTTTCCATTCTTTAAACCATTTCTGTATGCGGGACGCGTTTTTGCTGAACAGTTTCATGTTTAGCGAATCGCTGCCGGCGCTCAATTCTTCAAAAAGCAACGCGAGTAGCGCGATTTCGTAATCGGCCAGTTTGTCTGACTGGCGCCAGTTTTTGTCCTTGAGGTGAACAATGAACTCTTCCTGCTTATGCTTGAATCCGAAAAAAGTACGTTCGCGAGTTTGTTGTTCAATCGTTACAAAGCCACGACGTGCCAGATAGAGCAGGGTTGCCATAAGCGTGCTGCCGTAGACATTTTTTTGAAAAAACAGGTAGCTGGCCAGGGCAGGAGAGAGGTTGTCGGGAATGGCGGAATCCATTTTTTGTTGATATCGAACACTAAAACCGCGGCCATTCATAATAAAGAGGATGCCCCAAGTGAGAAAAGCCACCACTGCCAGACCGGCAGCGATGGGCAGGGCTTTGCGTTGGTTTTCGGCTTCTTGCAGCCGCTGTTCGATGTCGCGTTCGCGGTCCGCGTTGGCTTGTTCCACCAGCCTTGCTTCTTTTGCCATAATGCGGCTTTGCGCGTAACCGGACTGGCGTCTGCTTGCGGCGGGTAACCAGTCGGCCGGCATGAGAACCCGGGCTTCCCAAAATGTCTTCGCGGGCAAGGGCTGTACCCACATGCTGATTTTTCCGGTTTTGAAAGTGATTTCACCCCACAATGGGCCGTGCGCCCAGGCCTGTACCGTGGGGTGGGCTGCCAGCTGCGGCAGCTTGATTGTGACAGTGACCTGTCCGGCAGTTTTCGGGTTGGCCCTGCCGACAAATTTGAAATAGAGTTCAGCCACATCATCATACACCGTTGCTACGTCTGTGACGATGTAGTTCAGCGTGAACGTCCGGGTTTGATTACGCGCTTTGTAATGCCATTTTAAATAAAGCTCGTGGTCGTCGGCTTGGAGCTGGTAGGTTCCAGGTTCTTTGCCGGCTGCGGCAGCATAAGGCCGGTCACCTTCAGTCAGCGTAAAATTTTGCACCCTCCCGACTTTGCTCAGAGGTAAATGGTAATCAGCCCAGGAAAAGCTACCACGAAACGAGTAGATGCGGGTTTCTTCGATTTTGAGACTACCGTTTGCAAGTAGCTCGGCATTGATATGGATGCTGTCGATAGAGTAGGATTTGGCTAGAGTTGTACTTGCAGTACCCAGCAGAATAAAGATGATAATTCGAGAGAATCGTGGTAACATTGGAAGCTCCTTGTGTATGAGATAACATGGTTGTTACACAAAAACAGGTGCTTTCTTCAAAAAAAATAATTTAGCTCAGTCGTAAATCACAGGAGGATGTTGTCGGTATTAAATAAACCGGTTTCCGCAACGGGCTGATTACAGAAACAAAGTCAATTAAACATGTGATGCCTAAGCGGGGCGAAGCACTTCTGTAGCATGTAAAAAAACGGCTACCGGCACCATTGTCCGGTAGCCGCGAATTTTCATTTGTTTACTTGGCAGAAATTTCAACCACCTCGATGCTGCCACAGGAAATGCGCGCACCCGCTGCGCCCGTAGGTTGTGAAGTGAGATCATCTGCTTTTGCATGCAGAATTACGCCTTTGCCAACAATGGACTGCGCTGCATCAAAACTTAAAACCGCATCAATGAAGTCTTTTTCCGCGACGCCTTCAGCATTGGCAGTGATGTTGCCGAGGTCGCCAATGTGGCGTATTTCGGCCGATGGTCCGGCATGCGGGTTTCCAGCTGGGTTAAAGTGCCCGCCGGCAGACTTGCCATCTCCACTGCTGCAATCGCCATTTTCATGAATATGAAAACCGTGGTCGCCTTCGGGCACACCTTCAAAGTGCGCCACGACCCGAATACCGCCTTCAACTTCTGTAAATGTGACCGTGCCGTTGGCCTGGTTGCCGGTGGTGGCGTTCATTTGGGCAACCGCAGTGCGCATGGTTTTGGTTGCCACGGTTTCCTCTTTTTGCTCGACTTCGTTTTTGCTACAACTGAACAGCGTGAGTGAAAGCAAAAGCAGTGCTCCAAGCAGAAATTTTATTTTTTGATTGAGCATGACAGTATCTCCTTTCTTTAAATTAAACTTGGTTTAGACATGAACTAAGATTTGAAAAGCCAACGAATATATTAATTTAGCTTGTGAAATGTCAATGGAAATCGCTAAATTTAATTTAAACATTCCAGTCTTCTTGAAAGCAGTATTTATAACTGTTAATGCTGCTACAATCAATATTATGGTGTCCATGGAAGGCTAAAAGAGAACTTAGTTTCAAGTTCCAAGTGCGACAAAATTATCTACAAATAATTCGTTTGGCGTTTTGAATTTTATAGTTTTTCTGGGTCTATTGTTTAATCTGTCTTTAACGAATTCAGTATCAGCATCGCTGATGTCATCAAAAGG
>JAJDAG010000110.1 GCA_029262005.1 Candidatus Zhuqueibacterota bacterium
AATTGAACTAAGAAAAATAACAAGTTCTGAATACCTATCTCTACGCAACACGACTGAATGGGCTTCTGTCGAAATAAAAACCGTTAAAAAAGCGCTTGAAAATGACCTTTTTTCGGTTTGTATAATGGATAATGAGAAAACTATTGGAATAGGAAGAGTAATTGGGGATGGAGCAATTTACTTTTATATTCAGGATGTAATAGTGCTGCCTGAATACCAAAAAAGAGGGATTGGTAATTTGATAATGGCAAGTATCGAAACATTTCTATTGAATAATGCTGATAATGACTCTTTTGTTGGATTAATGGCGGCTAAAGGCACTCAAAATTTCTATAAAAAATACGCTTACATTGAAAGACCAAAGGATAGACCAGGAATGTACAAATTGATTCAAAAATAAGTTGAATGCAGGTCTAAAATAAGGGAAAAAACAGGCTACAACAACGTGTATAAATAATAACGGGATTAGTGCTGAAACGAAGATCTCGACTTATAACTATTGTCTTGTTAGCTGTTTCAAGCGCTATGACATTGAATATTAACCCTGCTTTTTCCTATGTTTTATCAGGGATATTAATCATTCCAGCTATTTATCTTTTTTGTTCAACCGCAAAATATTTTGGAATGGACAGAGCTATTGAAATAGATCATTTTTATCCGGAAGAGGTAAAAAAAGAGGCCTTTGTAAATCAAGGTATTTTTAAATATACTTCCAATGGAATGTATATATATGGATTTTTAATTCTTTGGATTCCAGGAATTTTGCTGCAATCAAAAGCAGCGCTATCGATTGCCTTATTCAATCATATTTATATATGGGTTCATTATTACTGCACAGAACTTCCAGATATTAAGATGATTTATAAAGAAGATAAGAAACGATTGCCCAACAAAGAATAAAGTGCATTAAAACGCAGTTTATTCAAACCGGTATCCTCGGCTTTGATGCATAACGCCGTTATCGTATGTTAATACTCATTTACCCACACGAAACACCACAGACTCTAAGTCTGTGCCTAATTCACAGTTCTCATGCTTGTGAATCAAATAGTTTTCTCCCGGATGACAGAACAAGCTGAATGGTTAACTTCTGCGGAAGCAGGCGGTCAGACACCTTCAAAAGGCAAATGAGCGTCACGCTTCGCCCCGGCACCCTACAGTCAACCAACTACTACTTGGACTGCTGATAATAAGGGTTGGTGCCCCCCGTATGATCCGTGACATCCATAACACCTTTCAGCTCGGGTACGGCTTCTTTAATCATCACCTCCACACCTTGCTTCAGGGTCGTATCAACCATGCCACACCCCTGGCAGCCACCGCCGAAACGCACGTAGGCGATTTCATCGCGGAGTTCCACCAAAGACACCACGCCACCGTGACTTCTGATAGCCGGATTGACGCGGGAGGCAAGCACTTGCTGCACTTTGTCGGCAATGGGTCCACTTGGTTTTGGCGGGCCTGCCTGCTTCGGGTTCGTTATCTTAAAACCTGATTCGTTCAAACCCGAAACATAATCGACAACAGCGCCATCAAGAAGCGGGGCGCTCTGTGGATCGACAAGAACCTTAAAGCCTTCGAATTCAAAAATCTGATCATCATTGTTTTCACCGCCCGGCTCAACAAATGACAAGCCATAATCTGCTGAAAAAGGCGTCATGCCATGTTTGGCTGTAATTCTCAGGCTTTGTGTTTGCTTATTTTCTGTCTCCAAAACAGAGAGAAATTTAGCCTTTGCACCATCAGTAACTGTTATCATTATTGCTTCTCCAAAACGTTTGGTTATTCAACTGAACTGTGAGTGGTTCACCCACCAATTCTATACATTTCTACTTTTTTCCCGGAAGGCCCGGCGCCGGCACGGTCCTCCGAATAGCGCTCGGTTCGCTTGCGCCAGATTGAACTGAGCCGTTGCAGTAACTGCTCATCCGTGGAACCATCCCGCAGGAAAGCCCGGATGTCATGGCCGGTCTCGCCAAAAAGACAGGTGTAAAGTTGCCCATCTGCAGTAAGCCGAACACGTGTGCAGGCGCCACAAAAAGGTTGCGAAACCGACGAAATCACACCAAACTCACCCTTACCATCCAAATAACGATAACGGTTGGCCACCTCGCCGCGATAATGTTTTGCTACAGGATTTGCAGGAAAAACCGCGGTGACGGTCTGCACAATTTCGCTGATGGGCATCACCTTTTCCAGGCGCCACTCGTTGAGTGTGCCAACATCCATAAATTCAATGAAACGAATGATAAAGCCGTTGCTCCGTGCGAAACGCGCCAGTTCAACCAACTCCTGGTCATTGATACCCTTTTGGACAACGGTGTTAAGTTTGATGGGGGTGAAACCGGCCCTGCCTGCCGTCTCGATACCGCGCAACACATGCTCCAAATCCAGATGTTTTCCAGCAAGCTGTCGGAACAGAACCGGGTTCAGCGTATCGAGACTGATTGTGAGTCGTTGTAAACCAGCGGCGCGCAACTCAACGGCCTTCTCATGCAGCAAATAGCCGTTGGTGGTCAAAGCCAAATCCTCAACCCCTTTAATTCTTGAAATACCTTCGATGAGCTGGGCCACACCTCTGCGCAACAATGGCTCGCCGCCTGTGAGTCGAATCTTGCGGACTCCAAGTTCACTATAAAGCCGTGAAAGCCGTATTATCTCCTCGAATGAGAGTATTTGCTCTCTTGGCAAAAAGCGATATTCAGCGCCAAAAACCTCATCCGGCATGCAATAACTACAGCGGAAATTACATCGGTCAGTAACCGAGATTCTCAGATCTCGTATTTGTCTGTTGAATTGATCTAAAACCATCGTGTTTTATATTTGTGTCCCGGTCTCACCTTTTAACAATCTTTGAGTGCTATTTTATTAAGCCGGAAAGATGCAAGCACAGCAGTGAGCGCGGCTCCATACTTATCCGCCACGGCAATACCAGCTTTAACGTCACAGTCTTTTTCATGATTGATTCAATTATGGATTTGTAGGTCTGATTTCTATTTCACTTACCATGGCCCGTTGAGGCAATTTGATGGCATCAATGGTAGCCTGGGCAACATCCTCGGCCTTAAGAATTTTCTCCCGGTTTGGATTTGGTAAAGATTCGTGGGCGAAAAACCGTGTATCCACCGACCCCGGGCATACGGCAATTGTTCGAACCCCGGCATCTCTTTCTTCAAGCAGCAGGCATTTTGACAGCGCCATGACACCCCACTTGCTGGCAGCATAACCGGCACCGGTGGCAAACGCATTCTTCCCTGCGAGCGAGGCTATGTTCACAACAATACTTTCTTCCTTCTTTTTCAGATGTGGCAGGGCCTCGCGAATACACAAAAACATCGCCCGAAGATTTGTTTCAAACATGTCGTCCCAGTCCTGCGTGGACAATGACTCGATGCGACCAAACCGGCCAACACCGGCATTGTTAACCAAAATATCAATGCCGCCGAACTTGGTTGCGGTCTCTTTTATAAAGCCACGAATAACACTTTCTCGGGTTACGTCTCCTTCGATAATCAGGGCCTTGCGCCCGACATCCCCTATTTCCCGGGAAAGGCTATGCAAATCTTTAGCGGTCCGCGAGACTACCGCAACGTTCGCCCCTTCCCGTGCCAATGCCAGAGAAATCGCCCGGCCAATACCTTTGCCGGCGCCCGTTACCAACGCTACTTTGTTCTTAATATCCATAGTTTTTATAACCAGAATGCATTTTCAATATGGTTTATTTGCCATTTTCCTTTTTCGGCCTGAATGGCGATGACATCGAAACGGCAGTCCATTTCCTCAATGGCAAATTCTTGTAAATAACGCTCAGCAACCAAACCGATCTGCTGTTGCTTGCGCTCGTCAACCCATGTTTCCGGAGGGCCAAACCGCTTGCTCGTGGCTGTCTTCACTTCAACAAAAATAAGCAAGTCATTCTTTTGTGCAACAATATCAATTTCACCCCGGGCAAAGCGATAGTTGCGGGCAATTACTTTGAAGTCATTTTTCTGCAAAAAGGAAGCAGCCATATCTTCCCCGAGTTGCCCGGTTTGCTTTGCGGTTCTAGTCTTCACGAAAAATCAGCATTTGTGAATTCAAAAAACGCTTGGGGTGAAATGTTCGCCGGTGAATGGAACAAAAACCGAACTGTTCAATGGCATTCAGGTGAGCTTTCGTTGCATAGCCTTTGTGCCGCGAGAATCCGTATTGAGGATACTCTTTATCATAATTGCGCATAATCCGATCGCGAGTCACTTTTGCCAAAATAGAGGCTGCGGCAATCGAGTAAGACAGGCTATCCCCCTTGACAATGGTCGTAAAATCAATGCTATCACCGGAATAGGAAAGGCCGTCCACGAGAAGGTGGTCAGGCGTCACAGCCAGATCATCCTGGGCGCGCCTCATAGCCAAAAAAGAAGCCTGAACAATATTCAATTTATCAACTTCATGAACATCGGCCATACCGATTGCATAACACAACGCCTCTTTGATAATAATTGCATACAAATACTCCCGAATTTCCGCGGAGAGCTTCTTGGAGTCGTCGATCATTGGGATGTCAGGATTTTGTCTGAAAATGACAGCCGCCGCAACCACAGGGCCTGCCAGGGGACCCCGACCCGCCTCATCGATGCCGGCGACATGCGTCTTTCCCGAACTCCATTGCTCTTTTTCATAAACCAGCATTTTCTGAATTCTGTTGTACTCGTCAGAGTTTTCTTCCACTTTCATCGTGGAATCCTTCATGATTTTCTCTCACTTGAGTGAATCAATTTAAAGAAAGTATCAAACAAAGTCAATAGGCCCAGCAGGCCTTAGTAGCAAAGAAAATAGCAAGGCTGAACACTTGTTGCTCCATCTTCGCTCGGGTTCATTGAATTAGGCCACAAAAATTCAAACAATTAACAATAACCGTATGTAGCAGAAAAAAAGGCCACCGCCGGATGACGAGGGCCTTTTTTTGAAGTCTCGCTGAACTTATTTTGAATTCAGTCGCTTTTCAAGTTTCTTATACATTTCATCATAAGATGACTTGGCAATTTGCTTATAAAATGATTCACGATAATTGCGGGCCGTACTAGCACCATCTATTTCTATATCGTAAACTTTCCAACCGCTATCCAGCAGGTGCATTTTGTAAAGAATCTCAACCTGCTTGCGTTTTTTGTAGGCAACGGTGGTCACTTTAGCCTTGTCTTCTTTTACTTCCGGCGCTTCGTAAACAATTTTGTCTGCTTTGTACACCTCTAGCTTCTTTACCGACGAGTTCCGAATGAGCTGCTGAAACGTTTTCACAAAGTCTGTTTTTTCCAGCTCACTACGCTGCTCCCAATGCTTACCCAACGCAATGCGGGAAAGCGCTTCAAAATCAATAAACCCATTAATAATGTCTTTCAGCTTTTCCTTGGTTTCCGCATCAACTTCTTCACCGGCTGCAGCAAGCACACTCTCCACCTCCAGATTCCTCGCCTTAACTAAATCAAGCGGAGAGTCGGTTGCCCGGCTTGTTCCACCGCAAAAAAGTGTTATCAGTAAAACCAGTGTGAATGACTTATACCACATCTAAATCCCCTTTCGATTGCAAAAAAAACTGCCTAGTTTGAATACAAATCGCGTCCAACTGCTTTGGACAAGTTGGCTATCGCAGTATTATATCGAAAAATGTTCTGAAAATGTTCCGTCTGCATGGCGCCATTGGCTTTAAAAGCATCAATAAGCTCTTTGATTTCACCGACCCCAAGGTCAAAAGTCATGGTTGTCGAACGCAACCAATTATCGCTGGCTCTCAGAGCACGACGGCTTTCGCGTAAATTGGACTCGGCCAGTCTCACAGCCAGATAGGTTTTCTCAACTTCAAGCTTGATTGCCTTGTCGAGAATGGGCTGACTGTCCGCCAGCTTTCGATATTCTATTTCCGCCAGCCGGACTTTATCGCGGGTCTGCCAGAAATTCAGATTCATATTAGCACCAATGACAAAACCCGGGCGAAAGAAATTTGTTGGATTGTGCACAAACGGATTCTTGGGATCGAACCGATCTTTAGCAAAATTATATTTCACCTGCCCGGCAAAGAAAAATTGCGGATAGAAGTCACTCTTTGCCGTGCGAACAAGTGCCTGACGCGCATTTAAACCGGCCGCCAAATGGAAAATTTCAGGGCGGAATTGCGCAGCAATCTCATAATACGCCGGCAGGCTATCAAGACTAAACTCGATGGACTCGAGGTACTCTGAATCAATCTCAAAATCCTCAAATTCATCCAGGTCAAGAATAATCCGCAAAGCAGATTTTCCGAGTTGAACTTTATCGAGTGCCTCGCGGTATCGCTTACTGACTTCATAATTAAAGATTTTCAATTTAAACATGTCTGTCTGGCTAACATCATCAGAGCCTTCGTCAAGCTTAACCTCAAGTTTCTCTTCTGCTTTTGCAACTTCAGACCGGGCCTCTTCAATGACGGCCAACAGCTCTTTCCCGAGAACCAGCCCCCAATAAAGTTCTCGCACTTGGGCCTGCACACTTCTTTTTCGTCTTTCCAGATTGGCTTCTTCTGCCTGCAAACCAAAAGCGGCCGCATCATTTAAGCCCGCAAGCTTGCCAAATGTGTAAATCGGTTGCACCACACTTAGCTCAAACTCAGTAAAATAGCGCAAATCAGTAATGCCACTGGATGTATCCGCAGAGACAACCGCCCCGAATTCGTTCACTTTTCCAAGCGCTTTTGGAATAGGCCCCCACACATTCCGGAGTTCAAATTTTGGCAAAATACGCGCATGAGCAGCCTGGGCACTCCTGACACGGGCTGTGCGAAGTCGAGATTCCGCACCCTTAATATCTTGATGATTTTTCAAGGCAAGCTCCTCACACTCCTTCAAGGTCAAGCGACGACCTTGGGCTGCAGAAATGCTATTGAGGCATGCAAACAGGTAAATCAGTACAAAAAATACCGGTCTTGTTCTTCTAAACATAAAGTCCTTTTCTACTATTCTGCCTTTAGTTTTTGTTTGATGCCTGAGTCCGCATCAGCAAATTCAAGTGCCCGGATATCATCGTAATCTGCATACGCATAAGACTTTATTGAATTTGCATCGGACAATATACCAATACCATCGATAATATCTGGAGGAGAACCGCCGAAAGTTTTTTTGTATGCCTCATACGCGTTAAACACGTATGTGTGCCACTCGCCCACGCTATCCTGACCTGATTCAGCCACCACCATCCAAGGCCTGCCCACGCCACTCCGGCGCATGGCAGAGCCGACCGGCAATGTAGAACTCCAGACATATTTCACAGATTGCGGGATGAGACCAAACTTGAATTTATAGGTGATATAAATGCCGGCAGCACTGTCTACGGTCTTGCTAAACCGCTCATCTCCGCCTTCCGGCAGCTTATGTGCCCGCCATTTAAAAGAAATGTACGGATATTTTTTTAGGTTCCACTTTATATTCTTACCAAGAATAACCGACTCACCTTCGTCAGTGGCCTCCAGGTACTGATTTCCATTTTCAACTTTAAGCCTGTACGGCTTGTTTTTATCATTATCTTGCTTTCGCCAATCCCAATCAGGTGGCAGCTCATCCGGATTCCCATTCTCAAAGTCTTCAAGCGTCATGTAACCATACTCACCCAGCTGAGCAATCAGATACTCAATTGAATTGTCCTCAAGAATGTCGTCACACAAGGTGTAATAATAACGCATGATACTTTTTTTGCCAACCTTGGCATTGCTCACTTTCCAGGCATTTTTATCATCTTTAAGCAAGTAAACGACGATTTTCTCACTTTGCCCATTTGCTGAAACCAAATACTCCAAAGAAGCAAAATTATTATTGGTCTTCTGCTTTATCAATTGTAATGATGGCGTAAGGGTACCATATTTTCCCTGCAGGTGCGCAACCAACTTACTTAGCATTGACTTTTGTAAGGCCGAAATAAATCGGTCTTTCTGGTAAGCACTTATTTTTTCCCACGACTGTTGCAGAATCTGCGACCCGAGCTTCCTGAGAAAAAACAGCTCGCCGACAACTTTGAACATTGCCTCATCCCTTCGCAGACCAACCGTATCCGCTTGTAACGCCGTTGCAGTAAACCAGGCATCGAAATGGGATTCCAACCCCTCTACCGGAGACAAGTCGTTTTGAGTCCCTGAAAACACAAATGTAGACACTGACAGACAAAATATAACAATCGCTGCAGCCAGAGCAAGCATTCTGCTTTGAAAAAGTACCGTGGTCTTCTTTTCTTGATCCTTCAAGATAATACTCCGTTTTCGCCTACTTATGAACAACAACTATTCCTAAATTATTCTCTGACTTAGATTACCTGAACCCAGCACGCAGAAAGGTGTGCCCAGGCATCCGCAATCGAATAATGCAACTCAAAATATGATTCTCAAGTTCCCTTCTGCTCAATTATGCGGGCTACACACTTCTTTTTTCGAAGAATTGCAACAATGCCGGCATCAGGAGCATCGCGGTTATATAGGTGAAAAACAAACCAATAACAGCAAGGTTTCCAATAGAATTAAGCCCGGGGTGATTTGCAAGAACAAGGCCTGAATAACCGACAATGGTCGTCAAAGTCGTCATGGTGATGGCAAAGCCTGTGTTCCTCAGTACATGATAAAGTGAGCCCGGGCCTTCCTCCATGTATCGGTGGTAGATGTGAACCCCGTTATCGACGCCTACACCAATAATACTGGGAAAGACGACGATGTTAAAAAAGTTGAGCTTCATTCCGAAAAGATACATTGCCAGGCCCATCCACAACACACCAACCACAAGCGGCGATAAGACAAACAACGCTGCTTTGAAGCTGCGTAAATCAATAAAGACAATCATGAAAACGACAAAAAATGTGAGCAGAACAGCCAGGCGTCCTTCCTTAATCATGATGATCAGCATTTCAGCGGTGATGATATTTGAGCTGGAGCCGTGATACGTCTTGCCGCTCGCTGTGGTTACCGTCCCCACATCATTGCGAAATTGAATTGCATTCAGCCCGTCTCTCAAAGCGACGCCGGGATAAATGAAAACAAAACTTCCCAACTCCCCTTTCTTGTTAATGAACTGGCGTTTGTCATTCTCCGGAAAATCAGCCCAGGTAAACGGTTCCCGCACCTGCAAGTAACCTTTAAGGCGTTCGACCTCTTCTTTGTCATCCCCCCTTATTACATCGGTTGCTTCGGTTTCGACAAGATGATTTATCTCTACAATTTTTGCTATCTTAGCCAGTTGCTCCTCCGGTACCAAAGAATAAGCTGAACGCACACTTTTGATTGTCGGCGACAGCGTATCGACTGCCATTATTTGACGAATGGTAGCGACTACTTCATCTGCTTCCTCCTTAGTGTCAGCCAGGATGACTGCGGGAGATTCGGATAACTTAAACACGCCTTTAGTTTTTTCGGAGACAAACTTGCGTTCCTTTGTAACCACTCGCAGGTTGGTAAAATCATACTCAAAGCCAATATTTGCAAAACTGAAGATTGCCAACAAAGTCATTACTCCGGAAACCCAGAGAATCGGCTTTGTCCTATGGAAAGTCCTAGGCTCAAAACCCAGGCTTTTGCTTGGGACCGGCTTAATCTTCAACAAGTGCAACCTTTCAAACAAGGTAATAAATGCCGGGAGAACAACAACCATGGCAATTAAAGCAAACAACATTCCGACACCAGAAATAAACCCCAAGTCGGAAAAGCCCTTAAAGTCCATGAGCGTCATTGAGAAAAAGGCGGCAGAAGTGGTTATTGCCGTTGTGGTCAATGCTCTACCGGTTTGGCAAACCATGTTTTCTATCGACTTCTCAAAATCAAGACCGGCCTTTCGGCTTTCCACATAGCGGGCAAATGCGTGAATGCCATAATCAATGCCAAGCCCAAACAAGATGACAAACAGAAAACCGGTGATGGTATTCAGCGAACCAATGATCCAGTAGGTAACTCCGAAAGTCCAGGTCAGCGAAAAAAGCAGCGTAATTGTAATTAACAACGCACCCGTGAGTCGGCGAAAATAAATGATAATCAGCAAAAACACACCGCCAAAGCCATAAAACGCTGTGCCCATTATGTCTTTCTTGATCACAGCGTATTCATCGAGTCGATTCTTGAAGTTGCCGCCGTAATAGACCTTGACTTCAGGCTCGTAATCACGATAGTGTGTGGATTCGACGATAATTTGCACTTCTGCGAGCATCTCTTTGATAAAAGCAAGGTTAGAGTTGACGCTCGAAGCAAAGACTTTTATAACCAATATTGTACTGTCTGCATTCGTGTAATATTCTTTCGGTTCTTTGTCCTGATACTTGTCTTCCCACTTTGCCAGATCATTGCCGGCATCCACTTCTTCATCATCACCAAATAAGTCGTCCACAAAAAGTGGGTTCAACTTCTGCTTTTCTGCATCAATCTTGTTTTGAATGGCAAGGTGCAGTGAATCCAATTCATCCAATTCAAGATACAACATCGCATTTTTTTTATAGAATTCGATGTCGTTCTTATAATCGATGTAATTGATCAGCGGACTGGCTAAAAGTTTGGGCTCCAACTCCTGTGCCAATTTTTGGGCGGTGTTGAAGTTTTTAGTTTCCAAAACAATGCGCAATTGGCCGACACCACCCACTTCCTCTTTGATTCGATTTAATGCCTTTACACTTTCGAAAGTGTCAGGGAGTAACTCGGCCAGGTCACTTTGCAGCGTCAACTTGGAGCTATAGTAACCGCCAATTATTGAGGCAAGTACGGCAACCAGCAAGATTAATTTATATTGCCTGTAAACAAAACTACATTTTTCCTGAAGTCCACTCATCAAATATTTCCTTTACACATTTTCGCCATCCAGAGTCAAAGCCAGCGGTTTTGATTTTCCTGGTCGTGAAATAAATGTCACCCAGATAAAGCGCGAAACAAACCAAACTGCGGTTGTGAACATATAAAAACTCACAACGTAAAAAGCCTGAGTTGTGAAACCCGCCAGAGTTCCAATCATCAGCACCCACATGTTGTTATTTGTTCTTGCGCCAACCAACCGTACAAATTCATCAACAGGCGCAAAGTCGTAGATTTCCCGCGCGTGTATTTTTTTGAAAATTCCAGGCACGGTTTTATGAATCAAGTAGGACGCAACAAGCATCACGGCAACCTGACCGGCTGGCGAATTAAAATCGCCCTGCGAAAAATGCCAGCCCAGAGCCAAATACCAAAGTCCGTCAAAGATAGTATCGCCGGCATGATCGAGCATGTCGCCAACCTTGCTGAACTTCATTAAAAATCGAGCCAGCTTGCCGTCAACACCATCCAGCAGGCATTTAACAACCGCCAAAAGAACCCCCGTTAAAATTTCTCCGGTAGCAAACAGATAAGTTGCTGTTGCAGCCAAGAACAAGTTAAGCAGAGTCACCTGATTAGGAGTTACAACTGTCTTGCACAACAACCGCGAAATACCAAATTCCAGAGGCGGGTGAATATATTTGGCCACAAAATCATTTACGCCTTTGTGGGTGGTCAACCGGAGTGTTGCATCCGCTTCTTTCAGATCCGCGGAATTCTCCACCAACAAAAGGTAGACAGGCATTTCCCTGCGAAGCTTGTTTATGTAAGAATCAAAAGCAGCCATATTGAAGTTTGCTATTTGCGAATTTTTCAGGCCCGCAGACAATACAGATGTCAAACCGTTTGAAGATGTCTTTTCAAATAATGCAGCCTCAGACTCTGAAACCACCGCAGCGGCAGCTTTGTTGCTTCCGCTAGCCGAAACAACGCCGCAGCTTGACTTGGCCCCGAGGAGTTCCTTTATTATGCGGCGATCATTGAGCGCGTGTCCTTCCATTAATAGTATTAAATCCGTATTCCTTTGAAGATAATCCCGCAAAGGTTGAAAAACATCTGAATTGTTCGCAACTTCAACAGATATTTTCAATTCTGCGGGAATGGGGTATCGGAAAAGTGTGTCCGGTTCAACGGCATGCTCCATCTGCAGAACCACCTCTTCGATCCCAAGTAAACTCAACTCGCGGAGATTTCGCTCTAACAAAGTTAGCCCCCACAACTCCTGACTCGCCATTACATGCCGGGCATCAACCCAGGCTTTTCTTACCATTAATCCAGCCTTTCCTTATTAGCCTTTTATAGAGTGCGCTCATTGTATAAAAAAACAGTGTTACAAATGTAACGCACTTACACAAAGATCACAATACAAATTATAGTAATAAAAGTTCCTGTCATAGAAAAAAATGATTTGTGAGATGAAAAAAAATGGGGGATGCCATTCTCGGTGCTCAATGCCCAGACCTTACTCTGCTCAAAAAATGCTGACTCTATTCAGCAGAAAGCCTGTCGGTGACATCAAAATATTCGTAAGGCTGACTCCAGGTGGAATAGTAGCTGCGATTTTCCAGCGGTTCGTAGTCTGTAGCGAAATAATGATTGAGGACAAGGCGAAATGTATTAACCGGGGAGATATCCGGCGTTAATTTTTTGTGGATTTCTTCAGGAAAGTAATACGCATTCAGAATGGCCATGCGCTCGCGATGAAATGTCTCCTCCAGATTCTCATAATCCAACATCGAGGCAGGACCGTGATCTCCCTGGATAATTATAATGGGGGGATTGTCCGACTTTTCAATAATGGCGGAGACTGTCTCTGCGACTTTTTTGTTGATAAAAGAAAGTTGCGCCCGGTATTTCCCCCTGTATTCCTTTTGTTCGCTTTCATTCATCCTGTCTCCGTTTCTTCTGAAATAAAAAGGCCTGTCCGACTTTAGAGGTTGGCCATTTTCCCCAAACACAAAGGGCGCATGCGGCGATAGAATATGAGCGAAAACGAATTTTGGCGAGTCCGTGTCAGGCAGCTCAGTTAAGCTTTTGAACGTAAACAAGAGTCGCTGCCTGTGCAATTCATGCTGATCGATGACCTCTTTCAGGATAACCGGAACAGGTGTTGTGTTCAACAGAACGTTTTGAAATTCGCTCAATAACCCGGGTCTGGAAAGGTAAATGTCAGCGTTCCTAATCTCCGTCTTTGAAAATCCAGTAGAAAACGTAACAAAGTCATAGCCCTGTTTTCTCAAAAAGTTGGCTACTTTGTTATATTTAAGCATGTTTATAAGTGGAAACAGATCTTTCGAAGTCCGGCCCACCTGGCTCGACAGCTCGTCAAGATAAACCATGTTTAACGCACTCGTCAGCGAAAGCATGGTACGACAGTAATTGGAATTGCTTTTCCCGGCTATGTAAAAACCGTGTCCGGACAGGGCGCCTATAAATTCGCTGCTGTCGTACTCGTAGAACTCCTCGAGAATATCCGCTCTGCCATGAGCATCCAGCACAATGTAGTAAATATCCGGCAAAGCAGAGGCAAGCGCCGTCCGGGAAGCATGAACCTCTTTTTCAACGGGTAACTCTTTCGTGGCAGCCACCTCTGACACCGCAGTAAAAACCGACGAAACCACCAGAAACGCGGCAACAAAATTCAAAGCACGCGTCAAGTGCTGAAAGTTCTTCCGTGACTTTGCGAGACTCGTCGTTACAATAATTGTCAGAACAACAATGGCAATGATAATATACCCGGCACGGCCGACCTTGAATTCACCGATGTGAAAATAGCGAATGGCATCATAAATGTAGCCAAATGACAGGAACAGCAGGACAAAAAGCGAGCTGACGATGGCCGATTTCTGCCAATCCCGAAGGAAAATGCCAGTGAGCGACCAAAGCAAAACCGACAACACCACAGAAGCCACACATGGCAGAAAAACATCAGAAAAAGGTACATAAACCGCATTGTGTGAGTAAAGAAGAAATATAGGGGCGATTGCAAACAAGAGAGGATGAACAATCAGTTTTGTCTTCATTTTATTGAGCGTTCAATTTCATCAAATACATTGTTCGCTCTGTGTGCCGAACATCAGCAGTCCGAAGAATTTTGAAATATTGTGAAAATGCCTGTTCAAAGCCTTCCTTTGTGTAGCCGGGAAAAATGTCCGGTCTGGAGGAGAGCAGCCGCTGCACCTGCGAGTCCTGCTTGGGTACGAATTCAATTATCAGCGAACGGCAGACCTTGCTAAAGAATTCAGCGATTCGCAACAGCGGCAAATTGTTAGATATTGCCAAATGGTGGATTAACGCAAGCGCCATCACAGCATCCACCGGGCCGCGCTCAAAAATGGTCATGCGTTCTTGATTTTGCCAGCCAATGCCAGGACTCGGGTTTTTCAAATCCAGAAAAAGCGGTAGAATGTTAGACTCCTTTTTCTGTTTGACTTGCAGATAATTTTTTTCAATGGCCACCGGATCGATGTCAAAAGCAACCGTAGGAATTCCCCGACTACCGGCAACCCGACTGAAGACGCCGGTGTTTGCACCCAAATCCCAAACAGCGCCCGGTTTTGCCTTATCCAGAAATTCATTTATCAGTGTTTTTTTGTGCTCAAAAGCCGCACCGGAGTAATTTGTGTCATTGTAATATTCGCCCCACTCTGTTGCAGGCAAGCGCCAATTCAACCGAGTGATGCCACCCTTCAGGCTGTCAACAATTCCCAACAGAGATGTCCGGCTCACTTTTCGTGCTTTGCTATTTATGGGTTTATCCGCGTAGTGCTTTTGACTCTTTGCGTGGAAATGGATGTGGCTGAGCAAGGAAAAAACAAACCGCGTTTTCATTGGAAGCAGGCAGCTAGCCAAATCCAGAGGCACGCCGTCGATGTGATTGCGGAAGAAATGGCCCAGGCGAACATCGCAGTAACTCATTAGCGCCAAAGGAGCAAGAAAGTGTTGGCAGAATTGCCGGTAGGCGACCCAGGGCTGCCCCTCCCGATATTTCTCGAAAGAAAGCGTGTCGATGAATATAGGCCGGCCATCAACAAATTGCACATTGTATGCGCTGCAATCCTTCAGCGACATGCCAAATTCCAGGGCTATAAGTTGAATCTCAAGCGTGAACAGTGCAGCGTCTTTTAACTGACTGAAGCTCCATTCATAAGGATAGGATATGAATGGCAGCAAATCAGGCTGGATGATTTTATGAGAAATTTCAGGAACGGCGGGCTTCAATTTCGCTTCCCGGTGTGCAATCAGATGACCGGAATCGACAAGTTTCGGATAGAGTCCGGACGCCATAAGGTGTCCGTAGTCATCTTTGTAAATTTTGTTTACCTGCCGGTAGAGCTTTCCCCCAGACCAAAAGACAAAACCACATGGGTCACGAAAAGAACTCTGAACTATTTCACTGGTACTATTCTCCGCCTTCATCTTCATGGCTTTTTGAGAATATATTGGCAACAAACGTACGGCTGCTTCTCAAAAAGCTTTTAAAGAAAAATGAAAAGCCCAACAGACCCGCCATCAGAAGTTGAAAAAAATAGCTGCCGGTTCCCATGTCAAGATACGCATACACGTTTTGTGGAAATGCGAGAATAAAATAAACAAACAAAAGTAACACAAGCTTAAAGCCCATAATCCTAAGAACCATGGTAATCTCCTCGTAACATAATCTTAATCTTTTTGTGACAACATAAGGCGTATGATAATGAAAATGACGTTCAGAATCAAGTAGAAATAACCAGCGGGGAATGCCGGTAAAGCGTTTGACCTCAGATAACAAATTTGGGAAATTCCGGGGACAAATCACAAAAAACTTTGATTCGACGAATAATCAATTTATATTTATTGA
>JAJDAG010000012.1 GCA_029262005.1 Candidatus Zhuqueibacterota bacterium
GTTAACGGCAAAAAGATATATCATATTTGACGAATAACTTGAAAAATTATTTTTTCAATCAAACTCTTCTTAGCTTTTGAGAGCCTGATTGAAAAAATAATTCTTAGGATGGAATTTACACATAAATCTGGACTTGACTCCTAAACAAAAAGGCTGTCAGCCGGAGAGTGCAATGTATTTCCCCACAAACCTTAAAGTACAAATAATCATTGCGTTTTTGTTGGTTAGTTCTGTCAAAATCGCCTGGACCCGCCCGGATGTCGTACGAATTTTTCCAACTGCGCAGTCCATGATCCCGTTTGATGAACTTACAATCGGTGTTGAATTTGATGAACCTGTAGATCCGGCCAGTTTTAACGAACACTCATTTATGGTATTTGGTCGGTGGACGGGTGTCTGCCCCGGAAAATTCACCTTCGAAAATAATAATCAACTTGTTCGCTTCTTGCCGTCAATCCAAATTTCTGCTGGTGAATGGCTCACCGTCTCCCTGGCAAAAAGCATCAAAGGCAGCAATGGCGAAAACATGGCATCCGGGTATGCCTGGAACTTCTGGACCGCGTCTGCTCCGGGTTCACTCGATTTGCTAAAAGTTAAGAACATCCCTGTGCGAAAACCGATTGAAAATCACATCCGGGCTTACGGTGCCTACGCCGGCGATTTAAACGGTGATGGATTTCATGATTTTACGGTTCCGAATGAAGATGCCAGTGATGTCCGGGTGTTTTTAAATGATGGTAAAGGGAATTACTCAAATTTTACCACCTACAATCTGCCTTCCGGCTCTTCTCCCAGTACAAACGAAGGCGCTGATTTTAACTTTGACGGGATTATTGATTTTGCTTGCGGAAATATTGATGCCGGTACAATAAGCGTGTTTATTGGCGATGGTGCCGGTGGTTTTAATGAACCTGTTGACTATGCTGCTGCCGGCGGAGTTCGCGGTTTGACTGTGCTCGATCTTGACGGAGACGGTGATACGGATATTGTCACAGCAAACAGAGAGGGACAAAACATCACACGCTTTTTGAATAATGGCGACGGAACTTTTCAAGCTGCCCGCCCTCAAGACACCGGTGCTGATAAAGAAACAACCTGTGCCAGTGGCGATTTTAACGAGGATGGTATTATAGACATTGCTGTTGGAACTTACAGCAACGGTTACAACGGCAACCCATTTGGTGAAATAGTCATTTTGCTCGGCGATGGCAACGGTGGATTATATGTATCAGCCCGGCGCAATGCCAAAGGCAACTCATGGATGCTGGCCCTTGGCGATATGGATAACGATGGCCACCTTGATGTTGTTTCAGCGAATTCCCACCAAAACAACTTTGTACTATTACGCGGAGATGGAAGGGGTGAATTGAGTGACGCTGAAACGTACTCAGCCGGTGGATTTCCAATAGCAATTGATGTCGGCGACCTCGACGGTGATGGCGATCTTGATCTGGTTACCAGTAACTTTTCTTCGGCTGACTGGACTTTGTATGAAAATGACGGTACAGGAAAGTTCATCAACAGCCGACGGTTTATCACATCCGGGGCAGGTTCCTGTGCGGTGTTGCACGACCGTGATCGCGATGGCGATCTTGATATGACCGGTATTGATGAGCTTGATGATTTACTTGTTCTATTCAGCAACCCGGCCAAACCCACCGGCATAACCACTGCCGGCGTGGTTGAGACATTCGCACTGTTTCAGAGCTATCCCAATCCATTTGCGCTTGCGGCATCGGCGCAATACAGCCTGTTAACTATCCCATTTTCTCTAAACAAAACCGGCCCCGTTAGAATTGACCTATTCGATATTCGTGGACGAAAAGTGGCAACTGTTGTGCAGGCCCGGTATGGCACTGGTGAGAATAGCGTCAATTTTACTCCGTTACAATTCAACTTACCGGCAGGGCTTTATTTCTACCGAATGAAATTCGGAAATAATGTGCAGACAAAAAAACTTGTACTCCTGAATCGTTCGCGGAACCAATGAACAATAGATTTCATTCCCACTCAATTAAAGTGGCTCTAAATGTCTGCAAGGTAGTTCTGCATAAGTTATTTTGTAATTTCTCAAAAAACGTTTGACAAAGGTAAAATAAATGTCTATAATTATGTAGCAAAATGTGTAATATGTCATACAAATAAAGAGCAAGGATGTGATGAAGTGTTTCAAAAAATAGGAAGTCCTTTAACAAAGAGTCAGGAAATCCAGGGAAAAATTGAAAACGCCATACGCAAGAGAAGATTCCAGGTCGGTGAAAAATTGCCGACTGAAAAAGAACTTTGTGAAATGTTTGGTGTAAGCCGTACCGCACTTAGAGAAGCTGTACAAATGCTAAGCTCCCAAGGACTCATCTCTATCAGAAAAGGGAGCGGCATGTATGTCAACGATTTTACAACACAGCACGCCGGCCAGCCGATGAAATTGTTCCTGGAGCTTAACTTTGATAAAAATTATGTTCTACATTTGATGCATGCTCGCCAATGTCTTGAACCGCAACTTGCCATGTATGCTGCCGCAAACAGGTCCGAGGATGATTTGGTTGAATTTGAAAATATCCTTGAGCTCTTTGAGAAGGAAAAGGATGATTTTCCAAAGCTTGCAAGGCTGGATCTAAGATTCCATCTAAAAATCGCCGAGGCGACGGCTAATCCGATCTATTCAATGATTATGAATCCGCTTTACCAGATGTTGCCCAAACTTAAGACTCTAATTGTTAAGCACGTAAAAAGTAAAGCCAAATATACAGCCTTGTACTACCACACAAAAATCTATGAGAATATCAAAAAACAGGACGGCGCGGCCGCTTTTGACGCCATGAAGGAGCATTTGGATGTGGCAGAACAAGATGCCATGATGTTGATGGAAGCTCTGAATGATAATGAAAAATTGTTTTAATTTATAGAAAGTCACTCATTTCAAACCACTGAAATCGGTGACTCTTTTTTTTGAGCATGCATTTGTACGACATCGTATAAATATACATCTCTCTCTGTTTAAAGCTGTTCACTATGGATATTAATATGGGTGACTAAATGTACTTTGAAGAAATCTAATATGGCAAATCAGGGTAATCATATTCACTTCAACATCTGTATTTTGGCTATCGAGGAGGAAGGAAATGGAAAATAATTATAGCCGTCGGAAATTCTTGAAACATGCCGGACTGGCATTATCATCTCTATATTTAACCAACTTAGCCTGCGGGCAGAAAAAATCCGGGAGCTCCAAACGTCCTAATATTTTAGTTTTGATGTCGGATAACCAATATGCGTCGCATTTGGGTTGTTACGGCGACCCGGTGGTTAAGACGCCGGCCATCGATCGTATCGCCACACAGGGTGTACGATTCCAAAATGCCTTTTGCGCTGCACCTTCCTGCACGCCTTCACGCGCGGGATTTCTCACCGGGCAGGACATCTGGAGACTGGAGGAAGGCGCGAACTTATGGGGAACCTTGCCCAATAAATATACTACTTACACCGACCTTCTGGAACAAGCAGGCTATCTGGTCGGCTACCAGGGTAAAGGTTGGGGGCCCGGCAACTTCAATGATGGCGGATACGAAAGAAATCCGGCCGGAAACAAATTTGATTCGTTTGGAAACTTCCTGCAGACGACCACAGAGACAAAGCCGTGGACTTATTGGTACTGTTCGCAGGACCCGCATCGACCGTTCACTGTGGGTTCCGGTGTGGCCTCCGGCATGAGTTTGGATGATGTGGAAGTGCCGCCGTATCTGCCGGACACGAAAGAAGTGCGCAGTGATATTTGTGACTACTATCACGAAATCCAAAATTTCGATAAGGATGTTTCTGCTGCGCTTGACTTGCTTGAACAAAGCGGTCAGTCTGAGAATACCATCATCGTCATCACCAGTGATAACGGCTGGATGATGCCGCGTGGCCTTGCAAACCTTTATGATTTTGGCAGCAATGTCCCACTTATCGTTTCATGGAAAGGGCATATCCCGGCGAACCGTGTTGTTACTGATTTTGCTAATCTCAATGACCTTGCCCCGACATTCCTCGAGCTTGCCGGAGTACAAATACCTGGGGAAATGACTGCTAAAAGTCTAAAGCAGGTTCTTTTCTCAGACAGATCCGGAAGAGTCGAATCGGAACGAAATGTTGTTTTCACTGCCCGTGAAAGGCACGCTCTGGTTCGTAAAGATGGGCTCGGATATCCAGGCCGGGCCATCCGCACGGATGATTTTCTCTATATTCGAAATTATGAACCCGACCGCTGGCCGGCAGGTGATCCACCGCTATTTGGCGACATCGATCTGCACATGCTGCAAGAGCCGACTCCTACAAAAGAATACATGATGCTTCACAAAGATGCTCCAAAAGTAAAGCCGCTATATGAACTCGCATTTCTTAAACGACCCGAAGAAGAGCTGTTTGATCTACGAAAAGATCCAAGCCAGATGAAAAATGTCGCTGAGGATGACGAATATTCAGACGCAAAGAAAGAATTGTCAGCTAAACTTGATAAATATTTGAAAGACACCGGCGATCCCCGCGTGCTCGGAAAATCGGTTATCTGGGACAATACCGAGTATTACGAGAAAAATGATTATGTCGGCCAACCCCGAAAAGAAGCGCAGGAATTGTTTAATCTGAAAGCCGAATACCCTTACATGCAATAAAATGTCATGAAGAATATGAATCGAAGAAAATTCCTTAAATTATCCGGTTCCATTACTGCCGGCTTGACTGTTTCTGGTTTTGGATATTCGAAACACTTCCATGAAAAGAGCCTGTCGATTCAGCCTGCAGCCGCAAAACCCAATATTCTTTATATTATGACCGACCAGCAATTTGCCGGTGCCATGAGTTGCGCCGGCAATCAATTTGTCCATACTCCGGCAATGGACAGCATTGCTGAAAATGGCGTCCTGTTTGAAAAGGCCTACTGTTCAAATCCGCTATGCGTGCCTTCGCGGACAACGATGATGACCGGCAGGATGCCGCATGAGACCGGCATTACTTTTAATGTTCATCCAAAGGAAGATTCCATACGTTTTCCGCTGATGGGTAAAATCATGTCTGAAGCAGGCTACGATTGCGGTTATGTCGGCAAGTGGCACCTTCCGGTTCCGACTTCGCAGGATGAGCGGCACGGCTTCAAAACTGTTCGGCATGCGCGCGGCAACAAGGTTGATTTCGATGCTGATATTCCAACAGCGTGTTCTGAATTTATCAACCAACAAAGGGAAACGCCGTTTCTACTGGTGGCTTCCTTTGTTAATCCGCATGACATTTGCGAGTGGGCACGCGGTGACAAACTTAAAAATGGCGATATTCCCGAGCCTCCGCCGGCAAGCGAATGTCCGCCTCTACCTGAGAATTTTGAAATTCCACCGCTTGAACCCGACATCTTGCGAAAAGTCATGCAAAAAAACCAGCGCACTTACCCAACAGTCAATTGGGAAACTGATCGTTGGCGGCAGTATTTATGGGCCTATTACCGGCTTATAGAAAAAGTTGATTCACATATTGGCGCTCTTTTGGAGACATTGCGAGAATCCGGACAACTTGAAAACACGGTCATTATATTCACCAGCGATCATGGTGACGGCTCCGGGGCACATCGCTGGAATCAGAAACAGGTGCTTTATGAAGAGTCGGTTCGTGTTCCTTTTATTATAAGCCAAAAGGGCGTGACCAAGGGGGGTAGAAAAGACGATAAACACTTGGTTTCCAACGGTCAGGACTTGCTTCCGACGTTGTGTGATTATGCAGACGTAGCTGTGCCTGCCGGTTTAAGCGGCTTTAGTGTTCGAGACTTGGCCGAAGATTCTCACCGAAGTGACTGGCGAGAGTTTCTGGTTGCTGAAACAGAGTTTGGCAATTTTGGAAAATCATTCGGCGTTACCGGCAGGATGGTGCGTACTGGAAGATTCAAATACGTTATTTATTCGGAAGGGGATTTGCGCGAGCAGTTATTCGATCTCGAAAAAGACCCGGGTGAACTTCTCAATTTAGTAGAAAGCGAAATGCATAAAAGAATACTCGAAGAACATCGTAATCGCCTCATTGCCTGGTGTCGGGAAACGAATGATCCGTTTATTGCCAATCTGGAAAAAATCGAAATTTATTAATGCTTTATAATTAAATTTATAAATTACAAATGGATGGAGGTTAAAATGAAAAAATCATTATTAGTTTTATTTTTGCTCATGAGCATCACCATATCCCTTCAAGCCCAGAGTCTAATCGGGCACTGGAAATTCGATGGCAACGCTGAAGACGCAGTGGGTGCAGCGCACGGGACGACCCATGGCGGTATTGGCTTTGTTGAAGGGAAATTAGGTCAGGCGTTATTTTTCGATGGCATCGATGATTATGTCGATATGGATACCGTAGCACAAATACCCGACATTATGAGCATTTCGGCCTGGGTAAAAAGTAATGAGAAGTTTCCCACTACTTTTAGCATTATTGGAAGAAATGGTCTTTCCGCTGATAACAACAAGGGTACATTGGCGACAATTCTAGGCAATGGAAAAATCCAACTGCTGCAATTTGTCGGTGGAAAGAATGCCCGGGCGTCCTCGGATTCAGTTTGGGCTTCGGATAGCCTTTGGCATCATGTGGTATTTACGCGGGACTCTATTTCAACCAAAATCTATCTGGACAACGCTAACGTAGCCGAGAAATTTGGCAGTCCGCCGTTTGACAAATCGCGAAACCCACTTGCTGTCGGCGTCGGAAAGTCCACAGTTCCGGGTGAAGATGAAGATCGGTGGGCGCTGGGCTTCATTGATGATATTCGGCTCTATGATTATGCTTTGAGTGAGAGTGAAATCGCGAATTTATTCACGGTGGTTAGCACAGTGAACAGCGAAAATGTGCCGGAAAAATTCAACTTTGCGTTGGAGAATTATCCCAATCCATTTAATCCGTCCACACATATTGTTTACACTATTCCGAAGGCCGCGACAGTGAGACTCATTATCTACAACTTGCGGGGTCAGCAGGTGGCAGAACTTGTGAACCAGCGCCAGGCTGCCGGCGATTACAAAGTACTATTTGAAATCCACAATTTAAACAGTGGAGTCTATGTTGCGAAATTAAGTGCGGATTCTCAAATTGCCACCCGAAAAATAATGTACCTTAAGTAAGAATAGCAGGAGTTGCATTGGATTTTAATGAATACACCCGCCGTGATTTTTTAAAAACTCTGGGACTAGGGGCGGCCACAATGGCGTTGCCGGGGTGCCTTGGCACGACTTCACCACAGAACAGGCCGAATATCGTGCTCATCATGGCGGACGATATGGGCTTCTCCGACTTGGGGTGCTACGGCGGTGAAATCGAAACGCCTAACCTGGATCGTCTCGCAGACAACGGCCTTCGATTTACCCATTTTTATAACGCGGCAAAGTGCTGCCCCACTCGCGCCTCGTTGCTCACGGGCTTGTACCAGCACCAGGCGGGCGTCGGCGATATGGATCATGACCTGGGATATCCGGAGTACCAGGGGTATCTGAATGACCGCTGTGTCACCATTGCCGAGGCTTTGAAGCAAGCCGGGTATGCAACCTATATGTCAGGCAAGTGGCACATCGGCAAAGAACCGCAAAACTGGCCGCGTAAACGAGGATTTGACCGCTACTTCGGTTTAATTAATGGCGCCAACAGTTTTTGGGAGATTCTGCCAGGAAGAACGATGGCCCTGGACGACACGCCCTGGGAACCCGACCCCGATGATGATTCCTTTTACATGACCGATGCTTTTACTGACAACGCCATTGATTTTCTCGACACGCACCCCACTAAAGACAAACCGTTTTTTCTTTACATGGCCCACACGGCGCCGCACTGGCCCTTGCATGCCTGGCCCGAAGACATCGCCAAATACCGGAATAAATACAAGATGGGCTGGGATGCACTGCGCAAACAGCGCCACGAACGCATGATCGAAATGGGCATCGTGGATGAAAAATGGGCGCTATCCCCGCGCCACGAGAAGGTTCCGTCGTGGGATTCGGTGGCAGATAAAGATGTGCAGGACTTGCGAATGGCAGTCTATGCGGCCATGATAGACCGCATGGACCAGGGCATTGGCAGAGTGCTGGACAAAATCAAGCAGATGGGCGCCGAAGAGAACACGCTGGTCATGTTTTTATCGGATAATGGCGCTTCGCAGATTATGGTCAATCGTGGTGAACCCGGCATTCCGCCAGGTCCCAAGGGTGGTTTCTGGGGTTATGATTATCCCTGGGCCAACGCCGGCAGCACGCCGTTGCGTAAGTTCAAACGCTTCGCCCACGAGGGAGGTATTTCGACCCCGCTGATTTGTTCCTGGCCAAAGGGCATTAAGCCGAAAAACCGACTGACGCACCAGGTCGGCCATATCATCGATGTCATGCCGACGGTGCTCGACATTGCCGGTATTCAGCACCCGGAAGAAAGTCATGGAAAGTCATTGCTGCCTTTGGAAGGACAAAGCCTGCTGCCTGTTTTTAAAGGCAACCAAAGCAATGAACCCAGGACCCTGTTCTGGGAGCACATGGGCCATAAGGCAGTACGGGACGGAAAATGGAAACTGGTTTTAGATCGGCATAGGCAGGTTTGGGAATTGTACGACCTGGAGGCCGACCGCACCGAATTAAATGATTTGTCTGCCCAATTCCCTGAAAAGGTTGCGGTGCTCAAAACAAAGTGGGAAACGTGGGCTGAACGCTGCGGCGTATTGCCCTGGCCGCTCGAGAAAACGAAATAACAAGTAAGGTTATGGAGGGGTTACTAAATGGATAGTGCAAATCGCACACGGCGTGAGTTTTTAAAAACCATGGGTTACGGCAGCGCAGCGCTTACTCTTGCCGGAATTGGGTTGCCTGGGCTCGTCCACGCGGGAAATGATCGCCCGAATATTATTTTTATCATGTCCGATGACCACGACAGCAGCGCCATCAGCAGTTACGGTAGCAAGATTAACAAGACACCAAACCTGGACCGGCTGGCCGACGAAGGCATGCGATTTGACAATTGTTTCTGCACCAATTCAATCTGTGCGCCCAGCCGTGCGGCAATTCTGACCGGAAAGTTCAGCCATCTAAACGGTGTCTACGACAATGTTGCCCGCTTTGACGGTTCACAGCAAACCTTCCCCAAACTCCTGCAAAAGGCCGGCTATGAAACCGCTATGATCGGCAAGTGGCATCTCAAAAGCGCGCCCACAGGCTTCGATTACTGGAATGTGCTGCCTGGACAGGGTTCCTACTACAATCCTGAATTCATCGAGATGGGTGAGCTGAAAAGTTATGAAGGCTATGTTACGGATATTACCACCGACTTTTCTTTAAATTGGCTGAAAGGGCGCAAAAAAGAGCAGCCTTTCTGTTTGATGTACCAGCACAAAGCGCCGCACCGCTGGTGGCAGCCCGATGCCAAACATCTCACCATGTACGATGACGTTGAGATTCCTGAGCCGCCAACCCTGTTTGATGATTATAAAACCCGTAGCGCAGCAGCGCATGAGCAGGAAATGACCATCGCCGAGCATTTGAATGAACGCGACCTCAAACTCATTCCCCAGGCAGGATTGAATGATGAACAACGCAAGGCCTGGGATGCGGCTTACGGTCCTAAAAACGAAGCCTTTCGCAAAGCCAATCTCGAAGGGGACGACCTGGTTCGCTGGAAATACCAACGCTACATTAAAGACTATTTGCGCTGTGTCGCCTCGCTGGATGACAACATCGGCCGCCTGCTCGATTATCTCGACGCCTCCGGCTTAGCGGAAAACACGATTGTGGTTTACACCTCCGACCAGGGATTTTACCTTGGCGATCACGGCTGGTTTGACAAGCGCTTCATGTACGAACAATCCCTGCGCATGCCGCTGCTGGTGCGCTATCCGAAAAAAATTAAACCCGGCTCGGTGAACAAAGACCTGGTGATGAACGTTGATTTCGCCCCGACATTTCTGGATATGGCTGGTGTTGCCAGGCCCGAAGACATACAGGGCGAGAGCATGAAATCGATTCTGCAGGGAGAAACACCGCAGGATTGGCGCGCCTCGGTCTACTATCACTATTACGAATTTCCGAGCTGGCACATGGTGAAGCGGCATTACGGCGTGCGCACACAACGCTACAAGCTCATGCATTTCTACTATGACGTCGACGCCTGGGAGCTTTATGATTTGCAGAAGGATCCGCAGGAGCTGAACAATATTTATGACAATCCGGCTTATGCGGATGTTATTGCGGAGCTCAAAACCGAGTTAAAACGGCTGCGAAAACAATACAACGATACAAACCTGAAAAGCGAAGAGATGATCAAAGACTATATGGAGAAGCGGAAGAAGTAGGGACGTTAAGCCTCAAGACAACCCTCGCAGAGTTTGAACCCCTGGAAGGGTTACTAAAGATACCGATGGAGAAAACCTATGATAAATAAAGGAAAAATTACCTGGATACGCTGGATCAATTTTCCACTCGCAGCGCTTTTACTGGGCTTGTTCATCGCTCCAGCAACCCGCGCCACCGCTTCGGATGAGCTTGATCAGAGCCGGAAAAAGTACATGGATTGGGTGATCGGCCCGAACCTGGATTATGAAGCCGCCCCGGTTAAGCAACGCTATAATGCCTTGAAAAGCTATATCTCCCGCGCGCACCGGAACTACGCTGATTACGATTATGCTAATCCCGGCGCGGCATACGATTTAAACAATTCCACAGACTATGACGAGTTGAAAGATATATTCCAATCAGTCATCCTGCCCCTTTCTGTGAGTTACCATTTGGCGGGCCCGACCTCCGATCCGAATCCCGATTTTCACAATGCCGAAGTTTTAAACAAGATTTTGAATGTCTTTAACTATATGCATGCCAGGGGCTGGAAAAAAGGCATCGTCATCCCGCTGAAAGATGGCGTTACTCTGGATGACGATATCAATGTCTATGTTCCATTTTCAAATTCAATTCTCATGCGTTCGGCGGGATATGCACACAGTGTTTTGATCATGCGCGACGCGTTGAAGACAGCGGGTCTTTTAGCGCGCGAGCTGGAAACCCTCGATTGGACGACGCGCCTGCTGACGCCTCCCGACCAACCCTGGGCGTTCACCCATACCGGTTTTAATACCGACGGTGTACGCACAATCGCCATTCACCGGCTGCTCTACGTTCTCGCCCAGGATGCCACCGACTCTACCCGAGTCAACAATATCCAGGCGCTGGTGGACTTTCTGGAGAATGCCCTCAGTCTTGCCAATGGCTGGGCGGATATGATCAAACCGGATTACCTCGGTTATCATCACAAAATCGCCTACGGCAGCGCCTATGTACCGCAGGCGCTGCATTGCGCAGCGCTCACCGCCTATCTTCTGCAAGGCACCCCATTTTCTCTGCCGGAGCAGACGCTGGAGAATATCAAAAAATCGCTTCTGGCGCACCGCCTCATCGCCAATAAATATGATATCCACGACGGCGTCACCGGGCGTTTCCCGGATAATCTCGACGGCCTGGCCAAACACCTGCCGGCCTATGCCTACATGGCGCTGGCGACTGAGCCCATCGACACCGAGATGGCCGCTGCGTTTATGCGATTGTGGCAGCCCGGATATTCAAGCGTGCAATCGAAACTTTTTAAACAAGTGAAAAGCACTATCAGTTATTTTCATACCATGGGTTCTCTCGATATTATGTTGCAGCTTGCGCAGCAAGGAATTGCCGCCGAACCGGATCCCGCCGGTCACTGGGTAAAACCTTATGCCGCCATGTCCATTCACCGCCGCGATGACTGGATGGTGGCTGTGAAAGGCTACAGTAAGTACATGCTGAGTTATGAACAATCTGACGACGAGAATGTTTACGGGCGCTATTTCAGCTATGGCTTCATGAAAATATTGTCGCAGGGAAATCCGGTTAACAGCGAAGCCAGCGGCTTTATCGAAGATGGCTGGGATTGGAAACGCCTGCCGGGCGTTACGGCGATCAATGTGCCGTTGAGCCAGTTAAAAGGCGACGAGCCACACGGTGATCGCAAATTTACCGACCAGTCCTTTGCCGGTGGCGTGAGCTTGTCAGGCAAACACGGCGTCTTCGCGATGAAACACTTTGACGTTAACTCAAACAGCCAAATGCGCGCCAATAAATCGATGTTTTTTTTCGATAACCAGATCGTTTGCCTGGGTTCGAATATCATCAACGGCAGCAGCTTCAACCAGACAGAGACGACACTGTTTCAAAGTCATCTCGCTTCTCGCACCACGCCGAACAATGTGGACGCACAAGAAATCACTGCTTTCCCGTATGATTATGCCGCTGACGGTTCGGAGGCTATTTGGCTGACCGATCCCGTTGGCAACGGCTATTATTTGCCAAATCGAGAAGGCGTGCATGTCCTGCGTTCGACGCAGGAATCCCGAGACAACGGTGACAAGGGCACGACCAGAGAGAACTTCGCCACAGCCTGGATCGACCATGGCAAAAAACTTGAAAACGCAGCGTACGAGTATGTCGTCCTGGTCAAAAGCACACCGGAGGAGGTGCAGGATTTTGCCCAAAACGCGTCAGCGCAGTACACGGTTTTGCAGCGGGATAGCAGCGCCCACATCGTGCGGCACGAGCAACTCGGACTGACGGGCTACGCCCTGTTTCAGGCGCATGCAAGCCTTGAAGTTGAAGGCGATTTGCAAGCAACCGACACGCCGAGTCTGGTTATGACGAAAAGCGAGCCTGGTAAACTGACCGTGAGTGTCTGCAATCCTGATTTCGGCTGGCTTGCTGAAGACCAATTTATTGTCTTTGACAACCTCAGCAAAAACAATAATCTTGAATTATTAAATACACCTTCCAAAGTTTTGCCGGTGCAGATTACATTGAAAGGCGTGTGGAGGCTCGATAGCCAGGCGGACAACGTTCGCATTCTCGAAAGTGACAGCGACAAAACAGTCGTACAATTTGACTGTTTTGACGCCCAAAGTGTCGAAGCGCAATTGGTTGGCCAAACTACCGGGGTTGTGGATGACTCTAAAAGCATACCTGAAAACTACATCAGCACCAATTACCCGAACCCATTTAACCCGGCAACAACCATTGAATACTCCGTTCAACAGTCGGGATTTGTCTCAATAAAAATTTATGCCGTTAACGGTAGATTGGTTCAAATTCTTGTTGCTGAGAAAAAACATGCGGGTCAACACACCGCTGTTTGGGATGGGAAAAATGTAAATGGGAAAACCGTCAGCAGTGGTTCGTATTTCTATCAAATAAAGGGCGACAGTTTCACCGCAACAAAAAAAATGCTTTTTATTAAATAAAGTGGTTTTTAAACCATGATAACTGAAACAAAGATATTGAGTTATTGCAAACGCATTATAAATATACGGTTTCAGTTAGTCACTAAACAAAGGATGGAGATCAAGTGAACAGGAATTATTATACCGTCGGCTTAATTTTACTCATTTTTTTCGTCATCTCATTTTTAACGAACATTCTTGGGGCCTTAAATCCAAGTGCGTCGTCGAGCTATGGTTTGAGCGAAACCATGGCCGGATTTTTACCTTTCTCGTTTTTTATCGCCTACGGCGTCATGTCGATTCCCGCCGGTTTTATGCTGGAGCGGTTCGGCGAAAAAAAGATGATGGTTTTTGCCTTTATCCTCGCCCTGGCAGGCTCGCTCCTGTTCGCAGGTGTGCCCTCGTTCGGAGTCTTTGTTTTTTCATTATTTACCATCGGCACCGGCATGGCGGTTTTGCAGGTGGTGATCAATCCGTTGCTCAGAGTAGCAGGCGGTGAAGAGCACTATGCTTTTACATCGGTGCTGGCGCAATTGATTTTTGGGTTGGCTTCTTTCATAAGCCCACAAATGTACACCTGGTTGGTGACCGGATTAGATAAGAGCACTGCGCACACCGGCGGCATCATCGGTTTTCTCTCAAATGTGGTGCCCGCAGATATGTCCTGGGTCTCGGTTTACTGGATGTTCACCCTGTTCAGCCTAGGGATGATCGTTGTCGTTTTTCTTTCCAGCTTTCCGAAAGTGGAGCTGAAGGACGATGAGAAAGTCGGCAGCAAAGAGAGCTACTTTGACCTGTTCAAAAATAGAATGGTTATTCTCTACTTCCTTGGCATTTTTGCATACGTTGGCGCCGAACAGGGCATTTCCTACTGGATGTCAAAATTTCTGCAAGTTTACCACGGCTATGATTATGAAACCGTTGGCGCCGGCGCTGTGGCCAATTTCTGGGGCCTGATGACCATCGGCGGCCTGCTGGGATTGGTTCTGTTGAAAATTCTGGATAGCAAATTAGTGCTGAAACTCTTCACCTTGCTGGCGATCATCTGCCTCCTGGCGGCGCTGTTTGGCCCGGCCGAAACCGCCCTTTATGCTTTCCAGGCGAGTGGATTCTTTCTCTCGGTCATGTACCCGATTATCATTTCCCTGGCCTTGAATTCGGTCAGCAAACATCACGGTTCTTTCGCAGGAATTTTAATGTCCGGAATCATGGGCGGCGCTGTGGTGCAGTTGCTCATCGGCTTTATCAGCGATTTTACCTCGCTCAAAGTCGGCATGATGTTTATCTTCGTCGCCCTCGGCTATATTCTCAGTATCGCCTTTTGGGCCAGGCCTTTAATTGAAAATAAAACAATTAATTTGAAGAAAAAAGAGCCTGTGACAGTTTAGATTTGGCATATTCATTCACGATTGAGGAAGGTTTTTATTTAGATGAAATCTGTTATTGGCGTTGACCTGGGGGGCACGAAAGTCAGCCTTGGCAAGGTGCAGGATCAAAGGATTGTCGCTCACTACAAAACGAATGTTTCTGCCGACAAAGAGAGCGATTTCGTTGTGCAGGAAATCATCGAGGCCATTGACATGGTATTCGACGATTCTGTTGTCGGCATCGGCATTGGCGTGCCCAGCCTTGTCGATGTAAAACGAGGGATCGTCTACGATGTGCAGAACATTCCTTCGTGGAAGGAAGTGCATTTGCAAGAAATACTGGAGGCCCGTTTCGATATCCCGGTGCGAATCAATAACGACGCCAACTGTTTTGCGGTCGGTGAAAAATATTTTGGCAAGGCGCGTGATTATCAAAATATCGTCGGCGCGACTATCGGCACGGGCTTTGGCACCGGGGTGATCATCAACAATAAATTGTATTCCGGTAAAAATTGCGGCGCGGGCGAGTTCGGCATGCTGCCTTACAAAGACCACGTTTTGGAATACTATTGCAGCGGCCAGTTTTTCAAAAACATGCATTACGTCAAAGGCGAAGAAATTTACGCACGTGCGCGGGAAGGTGATGAATCCGCAATCAAACTGTTCGACGAATTCGGCGCCCACGTCGGCGCGGCAGTGAGCACGATTTTGTACACAGTCGATCCTGAAATTATCATTTTCGGTGGTTCGATCAGCAATGCCTACCCACTCTTTCAAAAAACGATGTGGCAGTATCTTGAATCTTTTGCTTACCAAAAGGCTTTGCAAAAATTACAAATTGAAATCAGTGAAGAACCCAACATCGCTGTCCTGGGCGCTGCGGCGCTCTATTTGGATGCGCATAACTGAGAGAAATAATAAAATGTTAAAGAGAAAAGTAACAAACGTGGTCATGTTTTCCTGCATGATTTTCAGCATGTTTTCTGCGTTGAACGCTTTTTCGCAGGGAAAAGATACTTTCAAAAACTGTGAATCCTTTGAGATGCAAATTATTCCCGATGCCTGGCAGGTTGCCGGTGGCAGCTCACTCGAACTGTCGACGCGCCATTTCAAGCACGGCAAACGATCCCTTCTATGGCAATGGCAGGCAGGCGCGATGCTGACGGCAACCAAGCCGCAGGGATTGCAAAAAGCTACAGCGGCAATCGGCGGTGGCGATACCGGAAGGGATGAAAATGAACCCAAATATATCTCAAAGAATAGCAAACAGGGTGGTTTCAAGGCCTGGATTTACAATGAAACGCCGGTTAAAGATTTCGTGACCTTTCGCTTTGGCTCGGCTGCCGATTTGCAGCAGAACATGCCGCGCTACAGCTTTGATTTCCACCTGAATTTTAAAGGTTGGCGCGCAGTTTGGGTGCACTTCGAACAGGATGCGCGCAACCCGAATTATACCGGCGACAGTCCGGTGGCAGTCATGGACATCATCCCGCCGCAAAGCGTGAAAGAAGGCGCCTTGTTTTTTGACCTTATCGAGTTCGTGGATTACATGTCGTGGAAACGCAGCGCGGATTATCAGTTTCCCAAAAAGAGCGTCCATGCTGACGCGGGAAAATGGGGAAAAACCTATATTTACAGCCAATTAAATCCACCGGAAAAAGCGAAAGACGCCATTAGCGATGCTGAAAAAGAAGCCTTTCGCACTATTGAAAAACGCTACACAAAATGGGTTCTGGGCGACAATATAGATTTAAACAACGAATCCATAAAAATACGCTACGATGCGCTGACAAAATTTATCCACAAGGGCATCAAAGCCTATGAACGACTCAATATTCAAATTAAAGACGGCGCAATTACCGGACTGCCGCTTTTCTCCAGCCGCAGCCCGCACAAACCAAAGATCGGCAAGACTGTGCTGGCCCCTGTTTTTCTGCCGCTTGCTTTGGATTATTTGATCAACGGTAATGCGCAGAGCAAAGAGAAAGTGATGACTTTATTCGATTATGTGCATGACCAGGGCTGGGCAGATGGCAGTGGCATGGGCACGCTGAATCACCAGGGAAACCGCGTTTCGGGTTATATGCACGCTGTTATGTTGTTGCGCGATGAGTTGCGCAAGGTCGGCAAGCTGGAACGTGAAATGGCGGCGATGGCGTGGTTTACCGATTTCGGGCAGATTTACGTTGAGAATGAAGTGGGGGACGAAATCAGCGCCGACAACCTCAGAACGAAATTTATGTACCGCCTTTTGGTTGTGCTTTGTATGGAAGACTCCCCCGAAAAAGTGGTGAAGATGCGCTATCTCAACCGCTGGATGAATCGCGCGCTGGCCATCATGCCGGGTTTTCTGGATACAATCAAGCCAGATTATACCGGCTATCACCACCGCGGCGTTTATAGCGCGGCTTACGCGCCGATGGCTTTTCATCTTTCTTCGGCGGTCACCTATTTGGTGCACGGCACCGAATTCGCCGTGCCGCAAGAGGGCATGAACAACCTGAAAAATGCGCTGCTGACCATTCGGACTCACGCCAACAAATACGATGTGCCCGCCGGTATTTGCGGGCGCTTTCCCGAAAATTTGAGCGTGCTCAATCGCATTCTTCCCGCCTATGCCTACATGGCGCTATCGAGCGATCCCATCGATAGCGAGCTGGCTGCAGCCTTTATGCGTTTATGGAAACCGTCCTCAAAGCGCTTGCGCGAGGGACTGTTCAGGCGCGCTGCCAGCAACATTGAATATTACGACACAATCGGCGCTATTCAGATTATGCAGGAACTGGCGGCCAAAAACATCGCTGCTGAAAAAGCGCCGGTCGGTCACTGGTACAAGCCGTACGCCGGTTTAACGATTCACCGCCGCGGCAACTGGATGGTGAGCGCCAAGGGATGGAGCCAATATATTTGGGATTACGAATCCAGCGGCACCGAAAATAAGTTCGGGCGCTATCTCAGCTATGGCGCGATTCAAATTTACAGTGGAAAAGGATCCATCGCCAGCGGCTATAATCTGAAAAAAGGCTGGGACTGGAATCGCTGGCCTGGCGCCACCACCATTCATCTCCCTTTGAAAGATTTGAATCACAAGGGACGCATCTCGGCGACATATAAAGAAGGCAGGCATCGCAATTTCTCCGATGAGACATTTATGGGCGGCGTCACTCTCGGCCAGCGCAACGGTATTTTCGCGATGAAGCTGCACGACACCGCTTATAATCCCAGCTTCCGCGCCCGGAAATCGGCCTTCTTTTTTGATGATCAGGTGGTCTGTCTCGGCTCGGGAATCGAAAATAACGACGCCGAACATGCGACGGAAACGATGATTTTTCAGACCTACCTGACTGCGCCCGAAAATCCGCAGTGGGTGAACGACGAAGAGCCGACGACACAATTCCCCTTCGAGATAAAATTTGCTGACAGCGAAACCGTGTGGCTGATGGATCCGGTTGGAAATGGCTATGTCGTGCCGCAAGCGCACAATCTTCAGGTCAGCCGCGCACAGCAAAATTCCATACATCACAAAGGCAAAAAGAAAACCGTTGGCGATTATGCGACCGCCTGGTTTGCTCACGGTACCCAGCCCGCGGGAACGGGCTATGAATATGCCATACTCGTGAAATCAACGCCGCAGAAAGTCAAAGCCTACGCAGCCGCGCCCGAATACAAAACGCTGCAAAAAGACAACAATGCGCATATCGTTCGACACGAGAAAAAGCGCACAACCGGTTATGTTATTTTTGAGGAAAAAGAAACGATTACCCACGGCGCTATTCGCCGCGCGAGCGCACCTGTGCTGTTGATGGTTAAAGACGCAAAAAATGGCATGACTTTGAGCCTGTGCGATCCCGACTTCAGAAGGCCGAAAGTGGGCAATATCTCAGATATTTCGGGGGATGTGCTCGTCGCTCCAAGTGTCATGCAAAAAGTGCAGGTGGAATTGCAAGGCGTGTGGAAACTGGATGGAAGCTACGCCAGCGCCCGTATGGTGCAGGCTTCCGGAAACGGCAGTGCAAGCGTCATCGAGTTCGATTGTATTGACGCCAAAACCATCGAAGTGAAGTTGGTAAAGGAATAAAAAAGTGACGACACGCTTTTTCATTATATTCGTTCTTGGATGCATTGCGGGTACGGCAGGGGCTTCCGAAGCAGGCGCCCAAAAAATAAGAATTGATCTCGATAAAGCTATTGGCGCACAGGGAACGGTGAGTTTCATGCTGTGCACACAGCAAGCTTACAGCAATGGGCCGGATCGCAAAAAGCTCGAGCACGCGCTTTTGCAAATTGGCAGGATTGCAAAGCTCAGTATTCAGCAATCGAAAAGCGCCTGCTCATTGCTGTGGCAGTGGGATGAATCGGAGGTGAAAGGTGTCCTGGCGATAAAAACCACACTGCCCGAATTGCCCGGCCCTGAATGGTACCACCTGCTTTATAGCTGGGATGCCGAAAACGGGCTGTTCAACGGTTATTTGAACGGTATGCCGCTACGGCTGCCGGGCACGGTCGTGGAAGCGTGGAAGATGAAACCACAGAAGCGCATCACTTTGAATGTTGGTTCTGCAGAAGTGAAAGATGTATCGGTGACGCCGGATTATTTTTCACAGCAAACAGCGCAGGCAAAAACGCCGAAAACAATCCGGCTCCGCTACAGCCACCTGGTTGGCGATTTCGACCGTATTGAACCGGCTTCTGTAAAAGAGCGACTGGGACGCCTGCTCTACGCATCCAGCCTTGCAGACGGCGCCGTTATCGAAAACTGGACGCTGGAAGGCCCGGGTATTATTGACCATGCAGACGGCTGGATGAAAATGTATTCCAAACGTCCTGATGGACCGCAAGGGCACCTGGTGCATTGGGCGCTGGTGGATTTTCCGGCACGTTTCGTGGCTGAATGGGAAATACAGCCATTATCCGAGCAAGGTCTGTGCATCATTTTTTTTGCGGCCACAGGCAAGAACGGTGAAGATATTTTCGATCGCGAATTGCCCAAACGGGAAGGCGTTTTCAACCACTATATTCGCGGTGATATCAACAGTTACCACATCTCGTATTATGCCAACAATCCCATTCTTGCGCCGGGGCGGATCACATCCAATTTGCGTAAGAATGCCGGGTTCTACCTGGCCGCCAATGGCCCGGCCGGCATTCGCCCGGGTTCGCGGGATATTCATACGATCCGCTTGATCCGGGACTTCGAGCATATCCAACTGCTGGTTGATGGTGGGGTTGTCATCGATTACGTGGATGACGGTACAAAATACGGCCCTGTGCTGGGCAGTGGAAAAATCGGGTTCCGGCAAATGCAGTGGATGATCGCCCGCTATCGTAATTTCAAAGTTTGGGAATTAAAAAACAAAGATTCTTAGTAAAGGAGTTATGTTGAATGGATCGTCGAAAATTCATTAAAACCTTGGGTGTTGGCACCGCGGCAGTTTCATTGCCGGGCTTCGGTTGTGTTTCGTCCCAAAATGAACCGGCAAAACCCAATATCGTATTGCTATTTGCCGACGACATGGGTTACGGTGACCTTGGCTCATATGGCCATCCAACCATCAAAACACCTAATTTGGATCAAATGGCGCAGGACGGTATCCGGCTCACGTCCTTCTATGTGGCGGCGCCGAGCTGTACACCATCGCGGGCCGCTCTTTTGACCGGCCGCTACCCGTTTCGGTCCGGACTGTCGAACGTATTGCTGCCTGAATCTGAAAACGGCATTCCCCAAACCGAAGTGACGCTTGCTGAAAAACTTAAAGAGCAGGGCTACAATACGATGGCAATCGGCAAATGGCATCTTGGTCATGCCAAACCCGAATACCTGCCCACGGCTAATGGCTTCGACAACTACTTAGGTTTGTTGTACAGCAATGACATGATCCCGCCCTGGGTAGAAACAGATAAGCCTTTAGAACTTTATCGCGATACTGAACCGGTCGAACATCCGGTTGACCAATCGACGTTGACAAAACGGTACACCGAAGAAGCGCTAAAATTTATAGAATCCCAAAAAGACGATCCGTTTTTTCTGTACCTTCCCTATAACATGCCTCACCTGCCCATTAACACGGCCGCCGAGTTCAAGGGGAAATCAATGGCGGGATTATACGGCGATGTGATCGAAGCGATTGACTGGAGCGTCGGACAGATATTGAGTGCACTTGATAAAAATGGTCTTGACGAAAATACGCTTGTGATATTTACCAGCGACAACGGCCCGTGGATCAATATGCCGGACCGAATGCTTCAGGCAGGCAATGAGCGCTGGCACGTGGGTTCGGCAGGGCCTTTGCGCGGGGCAAAGGCGAATACCTATGAAGGCGGCATGCGGGTCCCGGCCATCATGCGCTGGCCGGGGAAAATCACCCCTGGACAGACTTCTGCCGAGATGGCCACGGCAATGGATCTTTATCCAACGATTATCAAAGCCTGCGGCGGTGCGGTACCAGACGATCGGGTCATAGACGGCAATGATATTTTGCCCATGCTAAAAGGGCAAGCACCCTCGCCAACGACGGAGTTGTACTATTTCAGGCGGGAAGAGCTGGAAGCTGTCAGAAGCGGCAAATGGAAATTGCGGCTCTCCGGTCACCTGCGAACTGATGTGAAACCGGAGGATTTACCAACACCTGAATTATTCGATCTCCATGTCGATCCTTTTGAACGGAATAATGTGGCGGAGCGGCATCCCGATGTTACGGAGCAATTGCGGGAGAAACTGCACCAATTCAGAAAATCTATGTAACACAATGTTTGCAAAGCCTTGGCGGGTTCAGCTCGACCAATAACAAAATTTTGACAACCAGATGGGAACACGATGAAAAAAATTAATACAAACTACGCAACTGCCATTCTACATGCTCTGCTTCTCGTTTGTGTGCTCGGCTCGACCGGTTTTTCTCAGGATTTGCCGGCACAAATTGACTTGATCAAAAAGCAGCTCATCAAAAAAGACGACATCATTGCCGGACGCTTCCCCGAATATACGATCAATGGGAAATGGCATTATTCAGAGGGCCTAAACTGGTTTGCCGGTTTTACAGGCGGTGAATTGTGGTATTTGTTTGAGCTGACCGGCGAGCAGGAGTTGAAGAAACGCGCGCTAGCCCATGCCGATAAATTGACTGCCCACGCGGATAGTGATTTCACCCATGACGTGGGATTTATCTTTCAACCTTCTTGCATAAAAGCCTATCAAATCACGGGAGAAAAAAAATACAGGGAAGCGGCCATCAAGGCGGCTGAGATGCTGACCCGAAGATTTAATAGCAAAGGCGAGTTTATCAGGGCCTGGGGAAAGTTAAGCTCACCGGCGCAGGCAGGAGTCATGATCATCGATTCGATGATGAATATTGAATTGCTGTTCTGGGCGGCGGAGGAAACCGGTGATAAAAAATTCTACGACATCGCTTACAAACATGCAACAACGGTGATGAACCAGAACGTCCGCAGCGATGGCTCATCTTACCACTTAATCGAATTTGATCCCGCAACCGGCAAGGTACTCGACAAAAGAACCAAGCAGGCTTATCGCAAAGAATCCACCTGGGGACGCGGCCAGGCCTGGGGTATTTACGGCTTTGCCAATGCTTATCGCCGCACCGGCGATGAAAAATTCCTGTACACATCGAAAGAATTGGCAAACTTTTACATCAGTCGCCTGCAGGATGATCATCTGTCAAATTGGGATTTGAATTTAAGCGGCCCCGGTATCAAGCGCGATGCTTCTGCAGCCGCCATTGCCGCCTCGGGATTGTTCCTGTTGTCGGAGCAGGTCAAGACCGATGACTTGAAAGAGAAATACCAATCCTATGCAGAAAAGATCACCAAATCCCTGTTGAAAAAATGCTTGTACACCACCAGCACCCGCGAGATAGAAGAGGGCATTTTGATTCACCAGGTGTTACAGCACAATCGCGGAAAAGGTGTCGATGAATCGAATCCCGCAGGCGATTATTATTTTGTTGAAGCGGTGAAAAAACTGCATGACAGGTTGAAATAAGAATGGTGAAACATAATATGAAATCTTTTGCGCTCAAAACTTTGGGCGTGGCTGTTCTTTTAATTGGTGCGCTTTCTTGTTCTCAGAACAACACAAATTTAAAGGAAGTCTTCGTTTCCAGCTTACGGTTTTCGCAAGCGCAGTTAAAAAAGGCCGTTGCCGAAGTGAATGACCCTGCGCAATACCCCCGAAGCACATTGGAAAACGGCAAGTGGGGAACAACATCTTCGACAGATTGGACAGCCGGTTTTTTCCCGGGTTGCTTGTGGTATATGTACGACTGGACATCCGATTCTTCCTGGCAGGAACTGGCTGAAAAATGGACCAACGGACTGGAGAAGGAAAAATATAATACCAACACCCATGATGTCGGTTTTATGATATTTTCCAGTTTTGGCAATGGCTACCGCTTAACCCGCAATCCGCATTATAAGGATGTTATTCTGCAAGCGGCGCAAACCTTGGCGAACCGTTACAATCAAAAAGTGGGATGCATTAAATCCTGGGATTTTATGGGCGACGATAAATATCCGGTAATCATCGATAATATGATGAACCTGGAACTCCTTTTCTGGGCCTCAAAAAATGGCGGCAAGAAAGAGTGGTACGATATTGCAATCAGCCACGCTGAGAAAACCATGAAAAATCATATTCGCGACGATGCCGGCAGCTATCATGTCGTGCTTTACGATACGCTCACCGGCAATGTCAAAGAGAGAATTACTTTTCAGGGTTATGCCGATGAATCGACATGGGCGCGGGGACAAGCCTGGGGGATTTACGGTTTTACCATGGCATTTCGCGAAAGCGGCGATGAGCGATTCCTGAAAACAGCGCACAGGCTGGCCGCCTTTTTTATCCGCCATCTGCCTGAAGATTATATCCCTTATTGGGATTTTAACGCGCCTGAAATACCCAATGAAGAAAGGGACACTTCAGCAGGTGCTGTTGCGGCGTCCGCCCTGCTTGAATTGATGAAATTCACCCGCGAACCCGAATTGAAAGAGCAGTATTACAAAACAGCCCGGACAATTCTCGCGAACCTTTCAAAACCCCCATACCTAGCAAGGGGAGCGGAGAGCAGCGCCATTCTTCTGCAAGCTGTCGGCGCAAAGACGCGAAACAAGGAAATTGATGTGTCCCTCATTTATGGTGATTATTATTATTTAGAAGCTCTGTTGAAGTTTCAGAATATGAAAAGGAAAAATTAAATATTTTCACCCAACCCTTTCAGGGATTACAAGCCCCGGAAGGATTACTGACAATAGTGTTAAGAAAACCCGAATTGGAGATAAATTATGGATAGAAAATGTTTTGCGGATGAAATTCGCTACCAAAGGATGAGCACGCAGGAGCTGCGAGAATCGTTTTTGGTCGATAAGCTGTTTCAGCCGAACGTGATCGACCTTTGTTATACGGACGCTGATCGCGCGATTGTTGGCTCTGCCGTTCCCGGTGCGGAGAGTTTGCGCCTTGCCACTGCCAAATACATGGCCTCGGATTATTTTGCTGAACGTCGGGAAATCGGCGTCATCAATATCGGCCAAACCGGTTCAATTACGGTCGATGGCGAGAAATACAATTTGGACCACCGCGACGGCCTTTATATTGGCCGCGGCAACAAGGAGATTCTTTTTAGCAGCGAAAACGCGGCTGCTCCGGCTCGATTTTACATTTTGAGTTATCCTGCTCACACTGAATTCCCCACCACACATATCAAAGCTTCGACCATCGATCCGGTCCAGATCGGGGTGAATGAGGAAGCCAACGCGCGCGCCATTTATAAATACATCCATCTCGAAGGCGTGCGAAGCTGCCAGCTTGTCATGGGTCTTACTGAATTGCAAAAGGGCAGCATCTGGAACACGATGCCGGCACACACGCATGATCGGAGAACTGAAATTTATATGTATTTCGACTTGGGGAAAGATGATTTGGCTTTCCATTTCATGGGTATGCCAGATGAAACACGACATATTGTGATCAGAAATCAACAGGCGGTTTTATCGCCGGGTTGGTCCATACACTGCGGCGCCGGAACCAGCAACTACACATTTATCTGGGGCATGGGCGGGGAAAACCAGGATTATGGCGATATGGATATGGTTGGAATGAAGCAATTGCTGTGACATAAAACGGAAGGAGATATAAAAAAATGCTTGGCAGGAAGCGACTTTACATTTTTCTATTCACAGCGCTGTTTTTTTCTCAGTGTAAAAGTAACCATGATAGGCTTTTGATCACGGCTGCGAACGATTTGAATATCGAGCGTAAAAGCGAAACGATTGAGCTGCGATGGCAACACATTATCGCGAAAATACCGACGCTCAACCCCGGGTCCATTGAACTGACCGAGCAGGCTTCGGGTGCAAAACTCATCTCGCAGACCATTGATTATGATCAGGACGGGTCTGTGGATGCCTTGCTCTTCCAGGCTGATTTCGCGCCGAAAGCAGTCAAAACATTTGTGCTGCAGGCCACAAAAGAAGCCGCTCTCGTGGAAACGGCGTCAAAAACATACGCCAAGTTTGTGCCGACCCGATTCGATGATTTCGCCTGGGAAAACGACCGCATTGCCTTTCGCATGTACGGCCCGGCGCTGCAAGCAAAAGGTGAGATCAACAGCGGTGTCGATGTTTGGGTGAAAAGCGTGCCCAATTTGGTGCTCGATAAATGGTACGCCCCCGATTATGGCTCCTATCACGAAGACAAGGGTGAAGGACTTGATCATTATAAAGTCGGCCCCAGCCGAGGCTGCGGCGGTCTGGCTATTTGGGCAGATGAAAAAATGATCCCTTCCAAAAATTTCATTGAATGGAAGATCATTGCCAATGGCCCGATTCGTACGGTTTTCGAATTGACTTATGCACCCTGGGAGGTTGCCGGTGACAAAATCTCCGAAATCAAACGCATCACCCTCGATGCCGGTCAGAATCTGAATCGATTCGAAAGCACGTTCAAGAGTGCGCAGAACCGCGAGACGCTGCCCATTGCAATCGGCATTGTAAAGCGCGACAAGCCGGGCGATGTTTCCATGGATACAAAAAACGGTGTGTTGCGATACTGGCAGCCTGCGCATGAAAAGCATGGTCATACCGGCTGCGGCGTTGTGATTGCTCCTGCAAAAGTAAATGATATGAAAGAACTTTCCGACCATTTTGTGGTCAGCACTGAGGCGAAAACCGCAAGTTCTTTGACCTATTATGCCGGTGCCGGGTGGAGCAAAAATGCTGACTTCCCAACGCTGGCTGCCTGGGATAATTATTTAGCGCAATTTTCCGCCGGGTTGGCTTCACCGCTGCGGGTTGAGTTTTAAAAAGATAAGGGTGGATTGAAATATGATATTAGAACAGTTTAGACTGGATGATAAAATTGCCATCGTCACCGGCGCTAACAGGGGCATCGGACAGGCCATGGCGATTGGGCTGGCCGAAGCCGGGGCAGATGTTACACTTGTCAGCAGAAATCCGGCCGATGCCACGCAGCAAACCATTGAAAAGCTCGGGCGAAAAGCAATTGTCATTTGCGCTGATCTCGCATCACCAGGCAGCATCGAGACTATTGTCAATTCCACGATAAAAAAGTTCGGCAGAGTTGATATCCTCGTTAACAACGCCGGTATTATTCGCCGGGCGCCCTTCACGGAATTTTCTGAAAAAGACTGGGATGACGTTATCAATGTGAATCAAAGATCGCTTTTCCTGTTAAGTCAGGCAGTCGCAAAAGAATTCATCAAACAAAGTGATGGCGGCAAGATAATCAATATCGCTTCAATGCTTTCTTTTCAAGGGGGTGTTTTTGTGCCATCCTATACCGCTTCGAAAAGCGCGGTGATGGGATTGACGCGTTTGATGGCCAACGAATTAGCGCCGCATAATATCAATGTAAATGCCATTGCTCCGGGCTACATCGCGACCGACAACACCGCCCCTTTACGACAAGATGCAGCACGGAACAAAGCGATTCTCGAACGAATTCCGGCCGGGCGCTGGGGCCAGCCTGAAGACTTGAAAGGCATCGTCGTGTTTTTGGCATGCGCTGCTTCGTCGTATATGCACGGTTATACGGTGGCAGTAGATGGCGGATGGCTGGCCAGGTAATTATTTTAGACGATTGCTTCCAGGGTTTGCTATCCTTCGATGCTTTAGCTTGATCGATTCACAAATCGACAATTTGCGACCATAAAATATGAGTCGGGTTGTCACTCAGGAGGCGTCTTTGTAATAAAGTAAGCTGCTGTGAATCAATAGGATTCCTCCTGATTGACAAGGATGTTGTGAATTGTTCAGGTTAGAAAAAAGAATGAGATTTATTAATTTTACCGGATTATGGAGGGTTAAATGAGACAGAGAACGCAAATCAGTTTTTTGTGCTTTATCATACTTCTTGGCCTCAGCTTGTCAACTCTGACTGTTAACGCTGCTGTCAGTGGAAAGATAGCCGGCCAGGTGACTGATGCAAACACAGGGGAATCGCTGCCCGGGGCAAATGTTATGATAATCGGCACAAGTCTTGGGACTGCAACTGATCCTGAAGGAAGATACTTTCTGCCGAGAGTCCCGCCAGGTCAATATACACTAAAAATCAGTTATATCGGCTATCAAGAGATAGAACTACCGGTAACGGTTTATGCTGATCAAACCTTAACCCAGAACGGACAACTGTCCTTCCAGGTTGTCGAAGGGGAAAGCATTTTTATCACAGCCCAGGCGGAAGGGCAAATGGAAGCGATTAACCAGCAACTCTCATCAACCAGCATTAAAAATATCGTTGCTTCCGATCGCATTCAGGAAATTCCAGATGCCAACGCCGCTGAATCCGTGGGCAGGTTACCAGGGGTTTCCATACTGCGCAGTAATGGTGAGGGCAACAAGGTTGTTGTTCGCGGGCTTTCACCTCAGTACAACTCGGTAACGGTTAACGGCGTCCGCATGGCCTCCTCCGGCAATGATCGGAGTGTGGATATGTCCATGATTTCATCTAATCTGCTGTCCGGTATTGAGGTTCAAAAATCGCTTACGCCGGATCGGGATGCCGATGCCATCGGTGGTATTGTAGATTTCAAACTGAAAGAAGCGCCAAACGGCTTTAATACGGATCTTTTGTTGCAAGGAGGTTACAACGGCCAGCAATCAGAAACGGATAATTACAAAATGGCTGCTTCGTTCAGTAACCGGTTCTGGAACGATAAGTTCGGTGTTATCGTGCAAGCGAATACCGAGCGATTCAATCGCAGCTCGGATAATTTGAGCGGTAGTTATCGCATTGAAAAAGAAGATTTGGAAACCAACACCGCCGATATTCTGCTCAGTTCCATCACCCTGACCGATCACCTGGAGTCGAGAAAACGCACCGGCGCCAGCCTTTTTCTGGATTATAAATTACCCCAGGGCAAGGTTGCTTTTCATAACTTCTATTCCTTGATGGACCGGGAAATTACGGATTATAAGGAAACGCTGAATATAAATGAAGTCCAACACAATTACCAGCCCACGCAATCGAATAGGAAGACCACCACGTTAACCAATGCGCTTTCTATGGAGAGCGTCTTGTTTGGTTCGAAAATCGATGCAAGTCTTGCTCATTCCTTCGCCTCCTCAAAAATACCGTGGCAGCATTCATGGACTTTCCAGGAGCCGGGTGGTTTTGCCAGCGGTTTTGATCCGGAGGCCATTTTGCCGGTTGATGTGCAGGCCTTCGCGAAAAACGATAGCGTCGCTGCCTTTTTGAATAACATGAGCCGGGTCAACAGTTTTACCGAAGAGAGGGAATATACAGCCCAGGCCAATATCGAGATGCCTTTCGCGTTGACAGACAATATAAGCGGTGCCTTCAAGTTTGGCGGTAAATATCGTTACAAAACCCGAGAACACGACATCAATGAAAGGACAGTGCTCTTTAGAGTTGAGGAAGCCTTGCGCGCTGAGGTATATGGAGCCTATCCCTTCATCGGAGATAACGTTGTTGGAGAGAAAGTGCCAATCTGGCTTTTGCAAGATCGCAATTATGATCCGGGTGAGTTTCTCGGCGGCAACTATGATTTAGGCTATACCGCTGATTTGGATATAATGGAGCACATTACCGAACTGGGCCGATCTTACGAAAAAAATGACGCGACTGAGTCATTGCAAGATGATTATAGTGGTAACGAAGCTTTGGGCGCCGGTTATGCCATGGCTGAAATCAACCTGGGATCGAAACTCCTGTTTATCCCCGGCGTCCGCTATGAGCGCATCCGGACGGAATATCAGGCATGGAAGGCCAGTGATAATACCGACCCCGGCAACCCTGAAGATACCGATGCCGTGGATACAACCACTGTGCGAATCAACAGTCATTTTTTCCCGATGTTCCAGTTGCGCTACAAGGTCACAGATTGGTTTGATGTTCGCCTGGCGCGAACAAAGTCCCTGACGCGCCCTTCTTACCGGGACATTATGCCCAAGCAGTTTTTGGACACACGCGACAATAAATTCTTTTTCAATAACCCTCAACTTGAACCTTCCATTTCGGTGAATTACGACCTCTACCTGTCGTTTTACGGCAATCGTATCGGTCTCTTTACAGTTGGCGGATTTTACAAAGAAATCGATGGGCTTATTTGGCAACGGCAATGGTCCTTGTTGCGCAATTCGTCTGACACCGAGGCATTTTTGGCTGAAAACGGACTGAGCAATACCATCGTTGGCTACGAAGTGACAACAGACATCAACAATCGATTCAAGGCATCTTTCAAAGGGGTAGAATTTGACTGGCAGACGAACTTTTGGTATTTGCCAAATCTGTTCCGCAATCTCGTGCTGAATATAAACTACACTCATATTTTTTCCGAGACCACTTACCCGCGTGTGCTGTTGCGGACCCAATACTTAAACGAAGCACCCTGGGTTTTGGAAGAAAACCTGACGGCAGATCGCGATGGCCAGATGCTGCATCAACCGAATAACGTTGTAAATATTTCGCTTGGCTATGATATTAGTGGCTTCTCTGCGCGTCTCTCGATGTTGTACCAGGGAGAAATCCTCTCCAGGTTGGGTGCTCGCCCCGAGGTCGATGGTTTTACCGAAGACTATGTTCGTTGGGATCTCTCGGTGAAACAAAATCTGCCTTTTAGCGGGCTCCAGTTATATTTAAACCTGAATAACATATCTGATCGTCCGGATATATCTCGTCGACCGATTGAGACTTTCGTCACCAGTGAGCAATATTATGGCAGGACAGGTGAAATTGGAATTCGATACGTCATCAAGTAAAGAAGAGGACTAAAAGAATCCTGAGCAGACACATTCAGATAAACTAATTTCCACGTGGCTTTTAATCAACACGCAGTTCTTCAGAAAGGAGGTTTAAAGAATTTTTTTTAGTAAGTGAATAAATAATTAGAACCAATTATTTAAAGGAGGGTTTGCAAAATGCATTCACATCAAAAAAGTAGTTTTATTTTTGCCATGATACTGTGCTTAAGCATGGTTATGCCTGTAGTTGTGCTGGCTCAACCCAATACCGTTGTTGTCGAGCCCGGGGTAGGCACTCTGAATGATGCTGTGGCGGCCAATCAGAATTCCGATACTATATTGCAACTGCGGCGTGGCGGCCGTTATACTTTAAACGGCAGACTGAAAAATGACGGTTTTACGCTTCACATCGAAGGCGAAGCTGATGATCCGAACAATCCATTGCCGCCGGCAACCATTTGGCCGATAACCAAATCGGACGGCACTTCTGACAACCCGCTCATCGAAATGAAGGGGGATGGCATATTCAAGAATATCGCTTTCCTGGGAATGAATTCCCAACTAGTCCGGATGGCAAATGCTATAAAAGTTCAAGCTGACAGCGTTCGTCTTGTTGTTGATAACTGCCTCTTTGAGCATTTCAGGAACAGGGCTATCCGGGCCAAATCAAACGGGATCGATGTTTTTTTAACCAACAATATTTTCAGGAATATTCTGGACAAGACGCGCAACTGGTATAATGCGGGCGCGCTCTCGCTCGATCACCTTCCCGCCGATACAGTCTGGTATGAAAACAACACCTTTGTCAACGTCCAGAGCTTTGTCTTCCAGGTCAGGTTTAATGTTGTCAACCATGTCCATTGGAATCACAACACCGTGGTCAATAATTCAAAGAATACTTTTCATTTCGAGCAATGGACCGATGGCGTCGTTACCAACAATCTTTTTATCAACACTCAATTCTCCGGCGATTCCGATTCGGAAAGATCCGGCCAGGATTTGGATGGTTTGGCCAGAGGCTCATGGATGATTGATACATTGGATGTTGCATTGGGTATTCCCGAGGCATCAAGAAAAGTTCTGCTGGGCAACAATAACTGGTATCTGGATCCAAAATTCATCGATTTCTACGCCACCAACGATACGGTGCAGGCGCAACCTTTCTTTAATGAAACTGCGGCAGCCTTTTTCGCCGATAATGTGAACTACCCCGATGTAATCGAGCAAAACAATACCCAGATCGATCCCCAGTTCACCACGCCACCGGATAATATCGATGCGATTATTGCCTGGTCAACGGAACGGCGCATGAATCCGGTACCGAATGAAGTCACTGAATGGGCATGGGACCCGGATGGTGATCCATTAACAATTGGTTGGCCGCTCTCTGAGGACTTGAGCTACGCGAGCAGCAGCCCTCTCTATACCGCCGGTAGTGATGGGTTCCCTCTTGGTGATCTAAACTGGTTCCCGGATAAAAAAGCAGAGTTTGTGACGAGCGTTGAAACTGAAACACCTTCATCTATTCCGAGTGCTTTCGAGTTGTCACAAAACTATCCAAATCCCTTCAATCCTGAAACGTCCATCCAATACGCTCTGAAGAAAAACGGCCACGTGACATTGACCGTGTTCAACGTGCTTGGTCAGAAGTTCGCCACCCTTGTCGATCAAAAACAACAGGCCGGCCAGCACAGCGTGCACTGGGATGGCCGGGACCAAAGAGGTGAGCTTGCACCAAGCGGTGTATATTTCTACAAACTTGCACTGGATGGCTTTCAAAGTCAGACACGTAAGATGGTTTTGATGAAGTAGGCTGGTTACAACGTTTGCAGAATTCTAACCCCTTCCAGGGTTTCAAGCCCTGGAGGGGTTGACTTAATGTTATTGCAATCAGGTTAGAAATTGTTTGTCCCGGCCTTTCAGGAGCAGGGGAAATCCGTGGCGAATGCTTATCTTGGTGCGTGCTCGATAACACCATAACCCCCACAGATCAACATAGAACTAAAATGGGGGCTTGCAATACCATTTTCAAGGGCAGGGTGGATGTGTACTGTAATTGTTTACTCTATTCAGGATTTGTACATTGTTTTTGAGTAGCCAGGTGATTTTAATTGATGTCGGATTGAGATAAGATGCCTTCAGCATTTCACATAATGGCCAAACCTATTGGCCCGGTTTGCAATATTGACTGCACCTACTGTTTTTACCTGGAAAAGGAGAAACTGTATCCGCAAAAATCGGACTTCCGTATGTCTGATGCAGTGCTGGAGTCATTCATCCGTCAGAAAATCGCCAATCATTCGGTTCCAAAAGTTACATTTGCCTGGCAGGGTGGCGAGCCGACCCTTTTGGGCGTTGATTTCTTTCGCAAGGTCGTCGCGCTGCAAAAGAAATATGCCGACGGCAAAGAAATTGAAAACGGGTTTCAAACCAATGGCGTTTTGCTCGATGATGAGTGGTGCACGTTTTTCAAGGAGAACAATTTTCTCGTCGGATTGTCTTTGGATGGTCCGGAAGAGAGCCACAACCGTTTTCGGATCAATAAAGGTGGCAAAGGCACATTTCAGCAAGTCATGCGTGGATTGGAGTTTCTTAAAAAGAATGGTGTGGAGTTTAATACTCTGACAGTGTTGCAACGGGATAACTCCTGTCATCCGCTGGAGATTTATCGTTTCCTGAAAGAAGTGGGCAGCGGTTTCATGCAATTTATTCCAATTGTGGAGCGAGTGGCTCAAGATTCTCCCGGGGACGGGCTTTCCCTGGTCGCACCAAATTTTACGGCCGCATCCCAGGTGACGGATTGGTCGGTGGAGCCGGTACAATATGGCAAATTTCTCTGCGCTATTTTCGATGAATGGGTTCGCAAGGATGTCGGCGAACAATTCGTGCAGATGTTTGATGTTGCACTGTCGGCCTGGCTGGGCTTAGAGCCCCCGCTTTGTGTTTTTCGCAGGACCTGCGGTGACGCCCTTGCCATTGAACATAATGGCGACGTTTATTCATGTGACCATTTTGTCTATCCGGAAAATAAACTGGGTAATATTATCGACAGCCCGCTCGAAGCACTGATTTCATCGGACAAGCAAGTCAGGTTTGGCCGGGACAAATTGGATCAGCTTCCGAAGTATTGCGGGGACTGTGACGTTAGATTTGTTTGTAACGGTGAATGCCCCAAACATCGTTTTCTAAAAACACCGGATGGAGAAGAAGGACTGAACTATTTGTGCGCCGGATACAAACAGTTTTTTAAACACATCGATCCATTTATGAAATTTATGGCAAATGAATTACGAAACCAGCGCCCACCGGCCAATGTGATGGCCTGGGCAGAAGAAAAGGACAAAGGTTTTCCTTCTCACAACATAGGGCGCAATGAGCCCTGTCCATGCGGCAGCGGCATAAAGATCAAGAACTGTTGTGCTTCCAATAAAAAATAGAATTAGATCTAAAAGAAAAAGCGAAACAAGTTATGAACTTTAATCACGGAAAGATCCACAGATGTTTATTTCTCCTGATGGCCTTTCTTCTTATCGCCGGTTGCAATAGCGAAAGAAAAGTGCGGGTGATCAAGCTCGCCCATGTTCTGGATACGCAGCATCCGGTGCACAAAGCCATGGTTTACATGGCCGACCGGGTGGTTGAAAAATCAAATGGGACCATGCGCGTTGACATTTATCCCGGCGGTCAACTCGGAGGGGAGCGCGACCTGATAGAGTTGCTGCAAATCGGTAGCCTGGCAATGACCAAAGTGTCCGCCGCTCCACTGGAAGCCTTTGTTCCGGAAATGAAATTATTTGGTATTCCCTATGTGTTTCGTGATGATGAACAGCGCTGGAAAGTACTGAACGGGGACATCGGGAAAAAACTTCTGCTTGCGGGCGAACCGTTTTTCCTGCGTGGTATGTGCTATTACGACGCCGGCAGCCGCAGTTTCTACACCAAAGAAATGCCCGTAAACACGCCGGTCGATTTAGAGGGTTTAAAAATCAGGGTGATGAAGAGTATAACAGCCGTGAAAATGGTGCAGGCTTTGGGGGGCGCCGCCACACCTATCCCATGGGGAGAGCTTTATACCTCGCTGCAACAAGGCGTTGTTGATGGCGCTGAGAACAATCTCCCCACTTTCTACCTCTCGCGCCACTATGAAGTGTGCAAATATTTCAGTCTCGACGAACACACCGCCATTCCCGACATTTTGCTCATGAGCACAGTTGTCTGGAAAAGTCTCTCCAAACAGCAACAAATATGGTTGCAGGAGGCTGTGGACGAGTCGGTCGGGTACCAAAACAAATTGTGGCAGGAAGCCAGCGAAGAAGCGTTAAACGCGGTGCAAAAAGCCGGTGTTGAGGTCATCTATCCCGATAAGAGTCCGTTTCACGAATCGGTGAAAGAAATGCATGACTCTTTTCGTGGCACGTCGATCCACCGCCTGCTCAATGAAATCAAAGATATCCAATAAGCTCGTGGGAATGAAAATGCAAAAATTAACCTATACAATAACCCGAACACTGGAGATCATGCTGATCGTCCTCATGTCAGCCATCGTCATCGATGTCACCTGGCAGATTTTCACTCGTTTCATTTTACGCGATCCCAGCTCGTTTACCGAAGAGCTGGCGGGTTTCTTGCTGGTCTGGATTGGCCTGTTGGGCGCCAGCTATGCTCTGCACACACGGGCGCACCTGGGAATTGATATTTTAGTCGCCAAACTCGACGGCTTGAAAAAGCAGTTTGCAGAGGTTCTGGTCTATTCTGTGGTGCTGCTCTTTGCTCTGTTCATTCTTTTAATCGGCGGCTTGAAACTGGTAAAGCTCACTTATGTTCTCAACCAAATTTCACCGGCGATAGGCATTCCGATGTGGTATATCTACCTGGCCCTGCCACTCACAGGCATGCTGATGATGTTTTATTCGCTGGTATTTATCGTTGATGCTTTGAAAAAATCATCTCCCTCCGATGGAAGGCCACACGTGAGTCCGGTTAATTAATCAAAAGGAAGGAAATGAGTGGAAACGTCTATTTTTATACTGATCATTAGTTTTGTTGTACTGTTAGCGCTCAATGTTCCCATCGCCATCAGTATCGGTGTGTCAACGGTATTGACCATGCTGTTTACCATTGCCCCGGGCCCGGCCATTACGACGGTTGCGCAGCAGATGACCACGGGCATCAACAGTTTTACTTTGCTGGCCATCCCGTTTTTCATCCTCTCCGGATTGCTTATGGGCCGAGGAGGCATTGCCCGTCGTTTAATCGATTTTGCCAAAGTCGTTGTCGGAATGTTCCCCGGTGGCCTGGCTTACGTCAATGTCTTGGCCTGTATGTTTTTTGGCGCAATATCAGGTTCGGCAGTTGCCGCGACCTCCGCGATCGGCGGATTTATGATCCCTTCGATGAATAAAGAAGGCTACGATGACGAGTTTAGCACGGCGGTTACCGTCACGGCTTCCACCACGGGATTGTTGATACCGCCGAGCAATATTCTCATTGTCTATTCGCTGGCAAGCGGCGGCGTTTCCATTGCCGCATTGTTCATTGCCGGTTACTTGCCCGGCTTGCTGGTTGGCATGGGTTTGATCGTTGTCGCAGCGATTACTTCCATTGTGAGAGGCTACCCGGTGGGTGCGAAAGCCGGTTTGCGCGAGTCGATGCTCAAGTTTTTGGCTGCCATTCCCAGCCTTTTGCTCATCATCATTGTTATTGGTGGCATCATTGCGGGCATTTTTACGGCCACGGAAGCCAGCGCGGTTGCGGTGCTCTATTCATTGTTCCTGGCTGTCGGCGTTTATCGTGAAGTCAAAATAAAGGAACTACCGGCGATTCTACTTAAGACAGTCGAAACCACGGCCATTGTGATGCTGCTCATCGGTACTTCAAAAGCGATGTCCTGGATTTTGTCTTATGAAAATATTCCACAAAATATCAGCACTGCGCTGGTTGGCTTGACCGACAATACCATTGTCATCCTGTTGCTCATCAATCTCATTTTGCTTGTTGTCGGCACTTTCATGGACATGACGCCCGCCGTCCTGATTTTCACGCCAATCCTGTTGCCGGTTGTGATGAAACTGGGTATGACGCCACTGCATTTTGGTATTATGATGGTACTTAATCTTTCTATCGGCTTGTGTACGCCGCCTGTGGGCAGCGTACTATTTGTTGGCTGCGGAATCGGCAAAACGTCCATCGCAAAACTGATCAGGCCTCTGGTTCCGCTTTATATCGCCATGCTGATTGCCCTCATGCTGGTGACTTACATTCCGGCAATCAGTCTTTGGCTGCCGGAACTTTTTGGTTATTAATTAACGAAGACTACTATTTTTGGTCTTCATTTTTGTAAGAATCTAAGCGGTTTATTACTTGGGGTGTTGAAAGATGAGAATAGTCATTCATAAAGACAAGTACAGCCTGAGTAAGTGGGTTGCCTGTTACATTGCGCATAAAATAAATAGTCATAATGCTACTTCGCAAAAGCCATTTGTCCTTGGCCTTCCCACCGGCTCATCTCCATTGGAAACATACAAAGAGCTCATTCGCCTTCATAAAGATGGAAAAGTATCATTTAAAAATGTGATAACATTCAATATGGATGAATACGTTGGCCTGCCTGAAGATCATGATCAGAGTTACCACTATTTTATGTGGCATAATTTCTTTAATCATATCGATATTCCCTCCGAAAATGTAAATATTTTGGATGGTATGGCGCCGGACCTTGAGAAAGAGTGCAAACAGTATGAAAAGAAAATTAGTCAGACCGGCGGCATTGATCTTTTTCTCGGAGGTATTGGCCCGGACGGGCATATTGCCTTTAACGAACCTGGTTCCTCCCTGTCATCACGAACCAGAGTGAAAACCCTGACCTATGATACGAGAATGGCTAACTCTCGATTTTTTAAAGATATTGAAGAGGTGCCGAGTACCGCACTTACTGTTGGGGTAGGTACGGTTTTGGATACCCGCGAAATAGTAATCATTATCAGCGGATACAGTAAAGCCCGGGCACTGCAAAAGGTGGTTGAAGAAGGTGTTAACCACATGTGGACAGTTTCAGTAATGCAATTACATCAGAATTGCATCATAGCCTGTGATGATGAATCGACAATGGAATTAAAAGTGGGTACAGTTAATTATTTCAAGAATATTGAAATGGAAAATATTAATAAATTATTAGACTTATAACAATATCAGCCTGAGTAATTCATAAATTTACAATTTAAGGTCAAACGTCAAGCACCGGCTTGTCACTCAGGAGGAGTCCTGTTAGCTTGGCAAACTGCTGTTAGTTAACAAGATTCCTCCTGAATGACAAGGGTGCTGTGAATTATTCAGGTTAGATGATAAATGAGGATGATCAGAGTCGCGCAATGCGGTACCGTAGCGATTGCACGGTTCCTTGCCGCTTCTGAGATTGCCTCTAAGCTTCAAATCCGGGAGAAAGAATGAATCGTTCAGAAATCGTGCAAAGAATCATTCGGGAGGGTGTTGTTGCGGTCATCCGCATGACGGATTCCGACAATTTTATACGGGTTGCCGAAGCCATTCATAAGGGTGGCGTATCGTCTCTTGAAATAACCATGACGACGCCGAATGCGCTCAAAGTTATCGAAGAATGTAACAATGTACTCGGGCAGAAAATGCTGATAGGGGTTGGCTCCGTTTTGGACGCAGAGACCGCAAGGCTGGCGATTTTGGCTGGCGCGCGGTATGTCGTGAGCCCGATTACGAAAGCAGAAATCATCCAGACGGCGCACAGGTATGATGTACCCGTAATGACGGGCGCATTCACACCGACAGAAATTCAGGTAGCCTCCGAATTCGGTGCAGATATTGTCAAAGTTTTTCCGGCAGATATTGTTGGAATGGCTTTTTTCAAGGCCGTGAAGGCTCCCATGCCACATGTCAATCTCATGCCGACCGGAGGGGTTTCTCTCACCAACGCCGGTGACTGGTTGAAAGCTGGTGCCTGTGCTGTTGGTGTCGGTAGTGCACTACTTGACAAGAAAGCAATTGCCGAAGGAAGATATGACATGTTAACAGAAAATGCAAAAATTATAGTGGGCAGTATCCTGGCGGGACGCAAAGCAACACAAGAGGGCAATTAAAATGGCACATAAAGTTGTGACATTCGGAGAAATCATGTTGCGGTTATCGACACCGGCTTTTAGTCGTTTTGTTCAGGCACAGAGTTTTGACATGACTTTCGGCGGCGGAGAGGCTAACGTTGCGGTTGCATTGGCAAATTATGGTTTGGACAGTTATTTCCTATGCAAATTACCGCAGCATGAAATTGGCCAGGCAGCGTTGAATCATTTACGCCGGTTTGGAGTTCAGTGCCGGTACGTAATTCGCGGCGGGGACCGCGTCGGTATATATTTCCTGGAAACCGGTGCCAGCCAAAGAGCTTCCAAAGTTATATACGATCGTGCCCATTCCGCTCTGAGTCAGATGCAAAAAGACGAGGTGAATTGGCAGGAAATATTTGATGGTGCTGCATGGTTTCACTGGACCGGCATTACCCCGGCGCTTGGTGCCAAAGCAAGAGAATGTGTCAAATGCGCATGCGAAGCTGCTAAGGAGGCAAACGTAACAATTAGTTGCGATTTGAATTTTCGAAAGAAGTTGTGGTCTGAACGCGAGGCTCAGGCTTTCATGCAACCGTTGATGGAATATGTGGATGTCTGCATTGCCAATGAAGAAGATGCCGAAAAGAGTTTGGGGTTGAAGGCAGGTGAATCCGACGTTGAATCCGCAGAACTTGAAGAACAATCCTATTTCGAAATGGCCAGGAGGCTGAAAAATAAATATGATTTTCAGGCTGTTGCCATTACGCTGCGCGAAAGTTTTTCAGCATCGAGGAATGGCTGGAGTGCTATTCTTTTGGATGACAGGGATTGCCCTGTACCCAGCAGATCCCGGCGGTATGACATCCAGCTCATTGACCGGGTCGGTGGAGGCGATGCTTTTGCAAGCGGTTTGATTTATGGATTGCTTGCCAATGAGAATTCCAAGGAAGCTCTTGAATTTGCAGTTGCTGCATCGTGCCTAAAACAAACCATTCCCGGAGATTTCAATCTTGTCACTGTCGAGGAGGTCGAAAAACTGGCAACCGGCAGCGGGTCGGGAAGGGTAGAAAGGTAAGGAAAACTCTAACGTCAAATTATCCGGGAGTTGGAGGTATTGAAGTAGAATTTGGAAAATGGTGAATTACCTGAAAAAGACAAGCGTAACAGGCCGGTCGAAGAAATAAAAACAGAGAATACAATGAAATATAACTTGCTATTTTATGCCTGTGGTTTATCGCAATTGTTGCAACCTTTCGCATTGAAGGAACCGGAGTTTTCACTTACCTCGGTCCATTATATGCGGTTTGTTGCATCGGCTCGGTTCTGATCCTTCGTCCGGCCAGGCATGCAACCCAAAATTAACATAGCATCTACCCCAGGACCACTTGATATTCAAACAGCGCCTGCCCGCTCAGCCAGTACTTTTTCTCAAATGCTGAAACCGGCTCTTCAATAGTCAATTGGCTGACAGGTGCGCTCACGCTCTTGGCCACTTTGACAGCCGCGGCAAATTCCTCAAGATAGAGTTTCCAGTTGCTGCGCAGGTGCAGTGTGCCACCCAGCGCCAGCAACTCTGGAAATACCGGGTGGCCGTGCCAACGCCGTTTGAACTGACGTTTTTTAGGCCATGGATTGGGGTACAACAGGTAGTGATGTTGCAGGCGCCAGCCAGCCTGATTTGCCATCCGCCAGATATCGATAAGCTCAGCGCGAACCAACACAACATTTTTGTGAGCTTGCAGTTTGAAGTCGGCCTTAATTGTTCGCATCTCAGATTTGTCGATGCCAATCACCAAACAGTCCGGATGCTTTAGGCCTAGTAAAAACGTGCTATCCCCGGTGCCGCAGCCGGAGTCAAAAATCAATGGTCCTTTGTGCCCCAACACACGATCGCGAATCCGTTGAAAAATTTCATGACTAACAGATTTGAATGGCTGCCTGAACTCTGCATTTAAATGCCTTTGCACGACGGCCGCCAGATCTGGGTGTGTTTCAGTCTGATTGCTGGTAATTGTTTTAGAATTGGCTATCATCAAATTTACCTGAATGAGACTGGTGGTGGTGATTTCAGCGCAACCCGTACAGAGTCCAGGCTGCCATCATTCGGGGCCGGATTAATACCCAGAATGTGCGTCATCAGCTCGTACAGATGAATATTTGACAACGATGGCATGACAAAACCTGTCTTAAATGCCGGTCCGTGCGCAACAAACAGTCCGCCCATGGACTGCAAGCCATTGTCATAGCCATGCGTGCCGCCATCAAACCTCGACTCTCGCCCGAGATAATAATCGTGACTGCTAATGGACCAACCTTCCGCGGCAATGGCAATAATCGCTGGAATTCGTTCATGCTTACTGTAGTGAAAACGGGCCGGCATTTCTTGCTTGCGGTAAACTTGCATGTGCGGGTGCGCATTAACCAGCGCCGCATAGACGCTATCTTCTTTTCCGGGCGCAGGGTTGATTGCCGCTAGCGGATCCCAATCCACCACTTGCACGGCGCTGAGACGAATGTAATCATCGAGAAAAATAACGCGGTCGCGACTGATCGGTGCCATGCCATGATCAGATACAATTATCACATTGACTGAATCGAGGCATCCTCTCTGCCGCAAACCGTCTAGCAATATTCCCAGGAGCTGGTCGATAGTCTCAATTGCCACAACCACCTCCGGTGACTCCGGATCGAAGTCATGGCCGGCATCGTCAAGAATACTGAAGTATGAAGTCAGAAATCCGGGGCGTTTGTCACCTGGCAAATCTAACCAGCGCAGCAACTGTTCAACGCGTGTTTCATTGGCAACGCTGCCATTATATTCATACCAATAACTTGGAAGTTTTCCTTGAATTCGTGTGCTCGTCCCAGGCCAAAAGTAACTGGCCGCTCTAATATTCTGTTTTTCAGCGGTAACCCAAACCGGCTCACCGCCCCACCATACCGGATCATGAATGGCCTCGCTATTGCTCAAACCAAAGTATTTATCACGCAGTGGATCATACATGTTATTGGCAACAATGCCATGATTTTCCGGATACAACCCGGTAACAATGGAATAATGATTTGGGAAGGTTTTCGTGGGAAAACAGGGAATGAGCGACTCGGCCCGTACACCGTGCTCAATCAAGTAATCCAGGTTAGGTGTGTTTGCTTTTTGGGTATAGTCCCAGCGAAACCCATCGACAGAAATCAAGATTATTGTTTCCGTATCTTTGGGGTTGACCGAATTGGTGCTGCAGGCCAAAAACACGGCTGCACAAGCGGAGAACACTGTAAATAATCGCAATATCCAAACTTCCACTTTTGATAGAATTTTTCGGTTGGCAATACTTCAAGAAACGAAAGCTGCCATTTAATAGAAAGGAAAATCTTAGTGACAGACATTTTCAATATTGAGTAAATATCTTCTAAGAGTTTCTCAATAATTACAAACATCTTTCCCAAATTTAACAAAATATGCTGATTTAGTTTGTCCTGGCGATTGGTTGCACTAGACCAATCTCATTAATAAACAAACCTTTAATACAAACCTTTTAATGAGACGCGGCGTGGTATGTCCCTTGCTATTGGTTTGTTCTAATTATTTTCAATTATTTCTCACCAAAAAAAGTATAGAATTATGGAAACAGCAACGCTTAATCCACGAGTCACAAAAAAGCACAACAAACATAGCCAGGGTGCTAAGCTGCAAACCGCGCAACCAGCCGGTGGTTTCTGGTATTTCCCGTGGCAATATCGGCAAACGGTGGTGATCATGGTTTTGCTACTGCTCTCAGGTTGGCTCCTGGGGATTGTCACAGAGGGAAGCGGCCTGACGATTCCGCCATGGCCGATGAACCTATACCTGCTCATTGGGTTTGCCCTCACACTAGCCCTCATGGCTCTCACGGCTGAGAACAACCGGGCCGTGGCCTGGCTGGCCAGCATCCCGGTTGCCATTTGCTCTATTGCTTTCATGGGGCTACTTTCTTTAATTGCCGGAATTTTGCCGCAAGATCCTGAGTTTGGCGGCACCTGGGTGCGACTCCTTGGTTTCAATTATGTTTTTACCAGTTGGCCATTTGCATTCAGCATTCTTTTTTTACTAAGCAATCTCGGCATTGCCGCCTTCAGGAGGTTGTACACTTTCAAGAGTCAAAATCTTCGTTTTGTTCTCAACCATGCAGGCTTGTGGATTGTAATCGCAGGCGGAACCATCGGCGCCAGCGACCTCCAACGTTTGCGAATTTATGTAAATGAAGGCGAAACAACCAGCCATGCCATGCGACAACAGCGGCAAGCAGTCAGCATGCCTTTTGACATTACTCTGCAAGACTTCCGCATGGAACTCTATCCTCCGAAAATGACATTTGTTGACCGTCAGACCGGCTCCGTGCTTCTTGAAGGACCCGCAGCCAGCGTTGAAACAATAAAGGGCGCTTCTCTGAACATGAGCGGCTGGCAAGTGCAAGTGCTGAAATTCCTTCCCACTGCCATCTTTCGCAACGGCGGTTACGAAGCCTCTTCCGAAGTAGAGGCAGCGCCGGCCGCACAAGTTCAATCCATTAACACCTACACTCGCGAAACGAAAACCGGGTGGATCAGCAGTGGCAGCAGCTTTGCCAGAGCCCGTTATTTTGAAGTGGGACATGCAGTTTTGGTCATGACAACACCGCAGCCTAAAAAATATCAGTCTGAAGTTATTTTGCGCGAGGCCGGCCGCGAGCGACATGAAACACTTGAAGTAAACAAACCCATTGCCATTGCCGGTTGGAAACTGTACCAACTGTCTTATGATGAAAAATTAGGACAGTGGTCGAAACTCAGCATCATCGAGGCCATTCGTGATCCCTGGTTGCCTTTTGTCTATCTCGGGATTGCCATGCTGATGCTTGGCACGTTACAAATATTATGGTCCGGAACCAGAATAAGAGGAGTCAACGAATCATGACCTGGAACATATTCCCATATATCGTCGGTGGTACAATCGGCTTGTGGTCGGCTGGAGTTGGCCTGAGCCTCTTTTCGCCAAAAGCCAAACTGGCAAATTTATTTAGCAAGCTGGCCTATCTCGCCGGCAGTCTGGTTGTCATCACTTTTGTTGTGATGCTTTGGCAGACTCTGGATCGTCCACCCATGCGCACGCTTGGTGAGACCCGTCTCTGGTATGCCGTATTTCTGCCTGTGGTCGGGTTTGCAGTGCACTATCGCTGGGGCATTAAGTGGCTCAATATTTATTGCGTAGCCCTTGCCAGCATGTTTTTGTGCATCAATTTAATGAACCCGGAAACTTATGATAAAGCTCTGATGCCCGCTTTGCAAAGCATCTGGTTTGTGCCACATGTTATTGTTTATATGATTAGCTACGCGCTGTTGGCGGCTTCATCCCTTGTCGGATTTCACGGTGTATTTCTTTCATATAAGCAGCGGCCCATAAACGGCACACTGCGGCTGGCAGATCAGATTGTCACGCTGGGCTATGGTTTTCTTACCACCGGCCTGCTCTTCGGCGCTTTGTGGGCCAAAGAAGCGTGGGGACATTACTGGACCTGGGATCCAAAAGAAACCTGGGCCTTCCTCACCTGGATCGCCTATCTTGTGTTCTTGCACATACGCCACCATCACAAACAATCGCAGAAGCTCGCTTTGCAGTATCTGGCATTTTCATTTATCGTCTTGCTGGTTTGCTGGTTCGGTGTAAACTACCTGCCATCAGCCAGTTACAGCGTGCATACTTACACGAATTAAGCAAAATGAACTCAGGCAGGGTTTTAGGCCCTGTCTGAGTTTGCAGCCGACTACACAATTCCTTCCTAAAATCGCATTACAGAATAAACATTGAATTCAAGTTTTAGCAACAAGGAGATCTTTTTTTGACACGGATAGTTTATTCCTTTATATTGTCATTTGCCGGCAACCCGGTTTCTGATAGCTGTTGCACCATTTCAAGAAAAGGAATTCGCAATGGAGAATTTGTTCATCAAGGTTGATGAGAAGGAATTTGGCCCTGTCTCACTCAAAGAACTTAAGGATTTAGCAAAGGAAGGTAGCTTCAGTAGAGAGGATTATATCTGGAGTGAAGATTTGGATGAGTGGGTGCCGGCAGAACACACCGTTGAACTCAAAGATGTGTTCACTGTTAACACCAACGGCCATTTCAAAAAACGCATTTATGCTGTTGCAAGCGGAAAAGGAGGTGTTGGTAAAACGGTGATTTCTTCTTCAATCGGCGTTGGACTGGCTTCCATGGGGCAGGAAGTCATTATGGTTGATGCCGATTTTGGTGGTGCAAACATGCACACCTGCATGGGAATTTTGGAGCCTGAACTCACATTTTTCGATTTCTATACCTTACAAAAAGAAACATTGAGTGATATTGTCCTGGACACCCCGGTTGAAAACTTGCGTATGATCAGCGGCGCTTGCGGTACACTCGGGCTGGCGAATCCCAAATACTTTCAGAAACAGCGGTTTATCCGAGAGCTCAAGAAGTTGCAGGCAGATAGCATTCTCATAGATCTGGGCGCAGGTTCCGGATTTCATACCGTTGATCTTTTTCTGCTCGCCGATGAAAAAATCCTCGTTATGACGCCGGAGCCCACTTCTGTGTTCGAAGCCTTTGGCTTTATCAAAATATGTCTGCTGCGTGATTTGAACCGGCGTCTTAAAAAGTATCCAGAGGCTCTTGCGGTTTTGGCAAAAGACGGCATAAATAAGCCCAATAATATTCAGTTGACCATTGGCGATTTGATGACCGAAATAGAAAAAATCGACGAAGAGGCGTTGAATATTTTTAAAGAAACGCTGGCCGGCTTTTCGCCAAAGCTCATATTGAATATGGTAAAGGCGCGCGATGAAATTAAGGAAGGGCAGGCGATTCAAGCTGCTGCGCTAGATTTGCTTTGCATCAACGTGGAGCTGCTTGGCTACATTTCTTTCGATTTTCAAGTGAAGGCAGCGGTTAAAGCAATGAAGCCATTTTTGCTTTTTGACCCAAAAGCCAAAGCCTCGCAGGATCTGTCCGCCTTGATCAGGGTAAATCTGCTTGGCAAAAAAGGCGTGCGTGAGATTCTTGAACGACGGCGGTGGCGAAAATTGGTGGAAAACTACTCCCGTGAATATCCGGAACAAAATATTTTAGAAAATGGGACTATCTGCTCGGTGCGCTGTTTCTATTGGGGTGATTGTGAATATGAGGATGGCGGCAGCCATTGCCCTGTGCGGCACCTTGAACCCGTTTTAAAGGAACGACTCGTGTCCTCTTAACCTTTCAGCACATTCAACCTGCCGACTCCGGCAGCTTATTTCTAATGTGAAGAAGTCTCCCCGATCGTCCGATGCTATAATTAAATCCAGTTCAATTTGAGGTTATGGCATGCAGGATATTATAATAAAGGTTGAGGCCAACACCCTTGGCCCGCTTTCTCCCAAAAAAGTCCGCAATCTGATCAAGCAGGGCGTGTTCTCTTCAGCACATTTGGTTTGGAGCAATTCAGAAGGAGAGTGGGTGCCGGCATGGAGCGTGCCCGAGCTCAAAGAAATGTTCAATCTTACTCATGCCAAGGCTGCGGGCCTCAGCAAAGTGCTCGCTGTTGCCAGTGGCAAAGGCGGTGTCGGGAAAACGGTTCTGGCTTCCTCTCTGGGCGTAGGGTTGGCCTCAGCCGGGCGTACGACCACAGTCGTGGATGCTGATTTTGGCGGTGCTAACCTGCATACGGCTATGGGCGTTCTTCAGCCGGAATATAATTTCGATGACTTTTTTTCTAATAGCGGCAAACCACTTTCAGATTTTTTAATCGAAACGCCTGTCGCAAACCTCACCATGATCGGTGGCACATGTGGTTCTATTCTGACCACCCCGAAATATCATCAAAAGCAGCGTTTCATAAGGACTTTGCGCAAGTTGACCGCAGAATATGTCGTTCTCGATCTGGGTGGCGGTTCCCAATTTAATGTCATTGATTTTTTTCTGCTTGCTGATGAGCCGATTGTTGTCGTAACGCCTGAATTGCCCTCGGTGCAGGAGGCCTTTTCGTTTATAAAAATGGCCTTGCTGCGTCGTCTTGTGCGGGTGTTTAGACATGAACCCGCTGTCCTGGCTTTGGTAAAAGAAGGTGAGGTAAATCGGCCCGGGCATATCATTAAAACAATGGAAGATATTTATCACTGTTTAACCGAAATAGATATTGGCCTGGCCTTAAGGTTTCGTTCAACCCTCAATTCATTCGCGCCAAAACTTGTCCTGAACAAACGCTCGAAACGCAGTGACGACGAGGAAGCTGCTGCTATTCAAACTGCCGCATTCGAACTTCTTTCCATTGAAGTCGACTACCTCGGTCACATTTCGTTTGATGAAAACGTCGAGAAAGCCATCCAGCAGTTTCGGCCGTTTCTGCTGCACTCTCCAGCAAGCCAGGCTGCAAGAGACATAGAAAAATTGATAGATGGTCATTTGCTTGGCCTGGGCAGCCTGCGGCGCACTTTGCGGAAACGCAAATGGCAGCAGGAGCTTAATTCAATAACTGAATACTATCCGGAAGTTAAGTTGGTAGATGAAGTGCCAATTATGGATATCGTTAAGTCAAAGTAGCTTTACCGCGAGGGTGTGCCGCTGTGTTTCGGAGGGCAAAAGGGTGCTGCGTTTTTTCACCGTGTTGGCTGCCCGGTGCAATTGTGCCGTCGGCATGAGGCGCAATAGAAAGCGTGCTGTAGCACCCGTTTTTCCCATGGACTCACCGAGGTGCTGGTTTTTACCTTGCATTTGTTTGCTCTCACCAATATATTTCCTTATTCCGAAACACACATTAGTTTTGTTGCCTAAGAAGAGGTTGTCGGAACTTAGGGTGTTTTTTTTTGTAAAATAGAGAATTCTTTCCACCGTAACTCTGGAGTCTGTGAATGACAATCTTGTTGAACCTGACGTTTTTTTTACAACAAACGAACCCACAGCAAATGCTGTCACGCAGTCCCATCGAACTGGTTTTGAATGCCGGCGTAATTGCACAAGTCGTACTCGGTATCCTTGCATTTTTCTCAATTATTTCCTGGGGAATAATTTTAGATAAATTGCGCGTGTTTCGAAGAGTCCGCAAAGAATCCGACAAATTTTTAAACGCTTTCCAGCAAAAAAAAGGTGCCCGCGAGATAATGCAGGCAAGCCGTTTGTATCCTGGAAATCCGTTTGCAGCCGTTTACAAAGAAGCTTTTTGGCTTCTCAATCAGAGCGAGGGCAAGCCCGCTGGCGGCAGCCTGGGTATGATGCGTGAGCCGACGCCGAAGCAAAATCACACATCTGAAGATTTGCTGCGCCTTTTTGATTCCGTAGCAACTCGGGAAGTTCTCAGGCTGGAAAAACATCTCGCATTTCTCGCTACCACAGGTAGTGTCAGTCCTTTTTTTGGCCTCTTTGGCACGGTTTGGGGTGTGATGGGCGCGTTTCTTTCCATTGGTTTAACCGGGTCAGCTGACATCAGCGTTGTTGCGCCTGGCATTGCAGAAGCTTTGATAACAACAGTTGCCGGGCTCGGAGCTGCGATTCCGGCGGTGATGGCCTACAATTTCTTTGTTAGCAAGCTGAAACGAATCAGTGCTGAACTGGAGATTTTTTATTCAAATTTGATTGAAGCATTTGTCAAGAGGGAAGTGAATGAAGTCCGGTAGCAGGTACACGAGTTTATCCGAAATAAACGTGACGTCCCTGGTAGATGTGACGTTGGTTCTGCTGATCGTTTTTATGATTACAGCCCCTCTCTTGCGCTCCGGCATGTCCGTTGATCTGCCGCAAACCATGGCTAAAGAAATCGATCCCGGCGAAGCCATTGTTCTCACTGTTGACAAAAAGGGTGCCTTGTTCTGGGATAAAGAGAAAATCGATTTGCTCACCTTAAGAGAGCGGCTGCAAAAACGGGAGGCAGCGAATCGGTTAAAGCCGATTCTTCTTCAAGGTGACAAAGAGGTCTACTATGGGCATGTCATTGAAGTAATGGACATTATTAAAGAGCTTGGCATTGGCAAGTTGGGCTTGATATTGAAGCCGCGACAACGGTAGCACGGTGAAAGCGAGCATTTTTTTTTCATGCGTTCTGCATCTGGCTCTTTTTGCCGCATTGGTTTTTTCACGGACCACACCCAGGCGGTTTGAAGGTTATCCAACCGTTCTGCCGGTTGAAATTGTTGACTTGAAGCCGGTTTCTTTTAAGGCTCCTGAAGTTGAAAAAATCGCGCCGAAACGCCGAAGGGCACTGCCGCAACCTAAGGAATTGAAGGGTGTAACTGTTGAGAAAGCGAAAATTGAAACGGAGGAGCCTGAGGAGCGGCCACGCAAACAAGTTGAGAAACCTGAAAAGTCCGACAAAGGGAAATCTCTAGCCAAAGGGGAAAAAGTCAGACTTGACGTAAAGGAATTCCCCTTTTCCTATTACCTGGCCCTGCTGCAATCGCGAATTAACGCCAATTGGGAGCCTCCATTCGGTGTTGCAGGACGTGTTGTTGTCTTCTTCAAGATTCAGCGAAATGGGCACCTGACCAATGTGTTGCTGGAATTAAAGTCGGGAGATTTTTTACTGGATCGTGCAGCAATGCGTGCAGTGACGCTTGCTGACCCGTTACCACCGCTGCCATACGACTTTTCTGAGCCGGCACTTGGTGTGCATTTTGAATTTGAACAGGCAAGAAATTGAAAATATTTCTCTATCGAAAAGTAGAGCGGTTACGTTTGGTCTTACCATCATAGAGAGAGTTTGCTGAAAGATTGAATTGATTTTGCCGGGTTGTTTCGCGGGCTCCTGGGCCCTGTTTCATCCCGCTGTTTTGTGAAATAGTGAAATAATTTCAAATAGACAATGAAGAAAGGAAACAGATATTTTGGCCGCGACTTCCCGCAATCTTGCTTGTAAATTTATTATCATCCTTGGCATATTGATTTTTGTTTCGGTTGAAAATGCCTTTGCGCAGACCGATATTTACCTTAAAGTTCATTCACAGATATTTCAGCGCATGGAGATCGATTTGTATCCGTTTACTGCAGAGACTCAAAGTATGGATTCAGAGGTTTTGGCAGGGACAATTACTGAGGTACTCAAAAACGACTTGTGGATGTCCGGTTATTTTAAGGTAAATCTAAAGTACGGAGCGCCTGAAAACGGCAACGGTGTTGCTGAAAAAGGCGGGGCGCTAACCTCAGTGAACGGCACATTCAGTTTTGACGCCAATTCGGTCAGGCTCCAACCCAATGTGATCGACAATACTTCCGGGCGTTTTATAATCCGCACCGCCTATGACGAAGTGGCGGGGAATGAGCGCACGGCGATTCACCGCCTGGCCGATGATATTGTGTACACCCTGACCGGAGAGCCGGGCATCGCCAACTCGAAAATCGCTTACATTCATGAGGGTGAAGATGGAACGAAAGAGGTCGCTGTGATGGATTATGATGGGCACCGAGCTTCAATTTTGACCTCTGACAAGAATTTGAATCTCTCTCCGGCCTGGTCGCCGAATGGGCATAAAATTTGTTACACTTCTTTCAAAGATGATAACCCTAATCTTTACGTTTATAATCTGAAAACAAATACACAAATTCAATTGTCAGCGCTTCATGGGTTGAATTCAGCGCCGTCATGGTCCCCGGACGGTGCCAGACTGGCTATTACTTTGTCAAAAGACGGCAACGCTGAAATTTACATTCTGGATGTTGAGAAAAAGCAGTTGCAGCGACTTACATACAATCGGGCCATCGATTCTTCCCCTGGTTGGGCGCCATCAAATCGGGATATTGTTTTTACATCAGATCGTTCCGGTTCGCCCCAGGTCTATATTATGGATTCTGATGGACTGAATGTTCGGCGGCTGACATTTGAGGGGAATTACAATGATTCCCCAAGCTGGTCGCCGCGCGGTGACAGAATTGCGTATGTGTCGCGTACCGATTCCGGCTTTGATATTTATACAATTGATACCCTTGGCGAGAACAGGATGCGGCTTACTGACAGTGCGAAAAGCAACGAAGATCCGTGTTGGTCGCCAAACGGGTTTTCGATTGTTTTTAGTTCGAACAGAAATGGTAAACGGGCGCTGTATTCAATGTTTTGGGATGGGACTGATCAAAAAAAACTAACCAATGTCGGCGTTAATTACATGCCGGCCTGGTCTACGCGTTAAAAATAAAGGAGAAATGTCATGTTTCAAAGTTTTCGGTTGTCTTATGTGATAATTTTGTTAATTTTAGGCAGCGTTTTTTTTGGATGCGGCGGCAGTAAGGAAACTGTTAATTATGAGCCTCCGCCGGATCCTTTTCCAAGACCTGAAGAAGAGACTTTTACTGAACGCGCAAGCATGCCGATTGGTCCACCTGAAGTCGAGGAGCCGAAAAATGAATTGGTTAAGGCGGTTCCACTTATTCTGACAACCGTGAATTTTGACTTTAATCAATCTCGACTGACGGATGAAGCCAAAGCGCTTTTGGCACAAAACGCAAGCACGTTGCATGCTCACCCGGAAACGAATATTCGCATTGAGGGGCATTGCGATGAGCGCGGCACGGTTGAATTCAATTTGGCGCTTGGTGAGCGTCGGGCAATGGCTGTAAGAAATTACATGATTAACTTTGGTGTGCCCGCACGTAGAATGACAATTATCAGTTACGGAAAAGAACGGCCCGTGGATCCCCGGCATACTTCGGACGCATGGGCTGCTAACAGACGGGCAGAATTTATTATCCGAAACTAGCTGGAAACCGAGCGAGAGACAAATGAAAACAGTTGCTTTGATTTGTGCTGCCATAATTCTGGGGGTTGGTTGCGCCCCTCAAAACAAACGCATCAATGCCACGGGCATGGAGATGGAAAACTTGCGTCGGGATATCCGTTTCTTGAAACAACAAAACTCACAACTGCTGCGTGAGCTGGATAGTCTCAAGAAGCAGTTCGGTGAAATCGACCTGGCCAATCGTAAAGTTCGGGCAGATTTGTCAGCCCGGATTGATGAACTGACGGACCAACTTGAATCCGTCCAAGGTAATTTAAAGGATACGAATTACCGAATGACTAGCTTTGATCAGCGGGCACCAAGACCTGGTGTTGCCGAAAATGAGAAAATGAATATTGCTGAAAATGACAGCCTTAAGAGATTGACCAGTCCGCAGGCCCTGGCCGTAAACCAATCCCGGGCGCTTTACAATACTGCTTACCGGGACCTCTCCCGTGGTAATTATCGGTTGGCATTGGAAGGATTCCGGCAATTCGTTAAAGACTACCCAAACTCGGATTTGACGGATAATGCGCAATATTGGACAGGGGAAGTTTACTACGCGCAAGGTCGCTACCAGTTGGCCATTGAAGAATTTGAACGGGTGGTGAAATGGTATGGAACCGGCGATAAAACAGCCTCTGCCTTGCTTAAAATTGGATTTTCCTATTTGAATATGGAGGAAACTGAGCAAGGGAAATTGTATCTTGAGGAGATTGTGAAAGATTACCCTGGCTCCGATGAAGCGAGCAGAGCACAGGGACGACTTGCTTCTCTTAATTAGTGTTCGGGGCCGAAACTCTAGTTTGTTTTTATTCTGAATCCGTTGTCCGCAAGGCAAATAGAACTCACAAAAGTGATTTTTTATAGCACTTTTAAAAGTTGGAACATAAAAAATTAAGCAAGTAAAATCGACTAAATTGATTGGTACTATCTTTATTAGTGCCTCAATTATTTTTAACATTTCCGTGAGTGCGGTATTCATTGCAGTAAAACTAGATAAGCAGTCCCTCTTGCAAGTGTTTGGTGCGATTACACTTGCTATGGCACTGCCTTTCACTGTCACATTGATCGGCTATTGGCAAGATAAAGCAGAAAAAAAGATAATCGTATCGCATATATTTATTCTCTTCTATCTGTTTCTGGAATTATTACTAGACTATATACTCAAGATTCCGTTTAGAGAAATACTTGCACTTCATATTCCGTATATTCTTTTCTTCTATGCTGCAACGTTCAACATGATAGTCGTTTCCTTCAAAATAAATAAGAAAATGGGATTTGTCGTGACAGGAACATTTCTGGTATTGATAGGATGTCTAATTTACTTGTATTTAGGTTGATTGTGAACAGATGAAGATGTTTGACGGAAAACGCCAAGTTTCAAATAAATAAAGATTAACAATAATGTCGTGCGTTGACAATGGAATATTTTGAAAAACGAAACAGCCCTATACTCAGCGAAATAGAATTTATTAATTCTCCTGGTACCGATTATGCATACTAAAAATTATTCTCAATTCTTGTCAGTGGTGATTTTGACGTTTGTTGCTTGTGTGGTTTTCGCCGACGAAGACATCGACAAAGTTTTGGACAAAGAACAAGCCAAGTTACAAGCTGAAATCGAGCACAGCCTGGTTTCCCCTTGCTGCTGGAACATGACGGTTGATCAGCACGAATCGGGCACCTCAAGGCAAGTGCGTTTAAAAATTGCAGATTTAATAAAGGCCGGTAAGAATAAAGAAGAGATTCTTGATTATTTCGTTGCGCAGCCGCAGTACGGTGAACGAATTCTTGCGACACCATCACAGGATAACTGGCTGGGTAAATCCGCTTACTGGTTGATACCACTGTTCCTGGTCTTTGGAGGCAGCGTTGTGATTGTAGTTATTCGGAATTTGTCAAAATCCGGACAGGCGGTTGCACCCACTGCCGAACAAAAAATGACAAAGGGCCAGGCAGCGAGCAATGTTTACTCTCAACGCGTTGAAAATGAATTGAAAGAATTTGATACCTGATGCCCAAACTCGCGCGAATGCATACTGCCGAACATCTCCTCTCTGCGGTGATGCGCAAACATTTTCACGCACCACGTAACCTTGAATTTCATCTTGGCGAAAAGAAAACCAAGTGTGATTATGTTGTGCCCGGCCCGCTCTCTGTCGATGACATTCGCAAGGCTGAGCAGTTGGTAAATGAACAAATTCAAGCAGCACATCCCGTGACTGCTTTTAAAATTACCCGTAAAGAAAATACCGATTACGACCTTTGGAAAGTGCCGGAGACGGCTGAGGAAATCAGAATTGTTCGCATCGGGGATTATGATGCACAACCATGCAGCGGCGAGCATGTTTCTCTGTCGTCTGAAGTGGGCACTTTTCGGGTGGCCAGTTTTGAGATGCGCGACAAAGATCGGGTGCGCATCCGGTTTAAGCTAAATTGAAGCGAATTTGTTAATCAAAAATTTGCTTGACACAACCATTCAATTAGAAATCTAATTCAGTTTAATTTGTACGAGCAATCATATTTGATTTATTGAATAAAATCAATCAAATATGATTTTGTGGTGAGTGACCGATGTGACTGACACGCAATCATTTGACAAAGAGTACTATCTGCTTTTGATTGACATCAAGGGCTCCACAAGCCTCACCCAGGCTGACAGAGCCTGGCTTTTTGCTGAATTGGAGCAAAAGTTGGATGAGCTGAATCACCATCTTGTGCCGAAACCAGTAGTGCCGCTTGCAATCAATTATGGCGACGAAGTTGCGGGTGTTTTTGACAGCCCTGCTCTGTTCTACCAAATCGTTGCCAGCCTGCGGGAAACAATGTACCCGGTCACCACCTTCCGCTTTGCAGCGACTTACGGACAGATAGGAATTACTTCAACAGACATTAAGAAAGTTGGCGGAAAAGTATTTAAGGAAGCGGATAAATATATCGGTCAGCTCAAAAAGAAAAAGAATTTTTGCTGGTGGGCATTGAAAGACAATAGTATGAATGCCAGTCTCAATGTGCTGACTGAAATGAGCAATGCGTTGCTCGAAAGAATGACAGAGTATCAGCGGACAGTTTGCCGTTACCTGGCTGCGGGTTTCTCGCAAAAGCAAATTGCAGAAAAATTGGAAAAGCACCCACAATCGGTATCAAATGCAGTGAGGAAAAGTTCGGCAGACAAAGTGGTCAACGCAGGCAAGGTTATTACGGATTTATTAAAAAGAAGCGCACATGTTTGAAATTTTGAGCAAAGCGGTTCCGGCCTTTGCTGTGTCATTCCTGTTGACAACCTGGCTGATCAGGTGGGGAATCCCGAAACTGGAAACAGACAAAGGCGATGAACCTTTGCCTGAAAGCGGCGCCACCGACAAGATTTTAAACGTTGGCTCTGTCGGCTTCTGGATAGGGTTTTGTGAGACCTTGTTGGTTTTCACTTTTGTTTACAAAGGCGAATATGGCGCCCTCGCGATCATTATTGGCGCCAAGCAGTTTGTGCGAAAAGAAAATATTCAGAAAAATCCGTCTTATTACCTTCTTGGCACACTCATCAATATTTCGTTGGCGCTATTGTTTGCTTTATGGGCAAAAGCTTTGATTGGGCCTTAAGTCATTCGCTTCCCATTTGTTTTTCATCAAAATCTCACACCACAAAGTTAACCAGCCTACCAGGAACCACAATCACTTTCCGCAGAGATTTTCCGCCCAGCCGATCTTTAATTTTTTGCATGGCCATATTTTCGAGCGTTGCCTTGTCGCGTGCCACATCGGTTGGTACCACAAGTTGGTCACGTAGCTTACCATTCACTTGAATAACAATGGTTATTTCGTCGCGCTTCAAGGCGCTCTGGTCTGCCTGCGGCCATTTTTGTTTAAGGACAGCAGAGTCGTTACCAAGCAGGCGCCACAGCTCTTCGGCGATAAACGGCGTCATCGGTGACTGCAAAAGAGTCAGGTTCTCCAGCACCTTTTTTAGCAAAGGTGCATTTAATTTATGATTGCCGCGCTCACAATCTGTGCAATAGTCGGAAAGTTCATTGCTTAATTCCATGCAGGCTGCAACCGCCGTATTAAAATGAAATTTGAGAAAGTCTCTGGTGACGGAATCGATTTTTTCATTGGCCAGATGCCACAACTGTTTGTCGCGTTTGTTGAGACTTTCCAAGTCAATTGTTGTATCGGCTGTGGCGTTCACAACGTCCTTGTATTTTTGTACAATATTCCACACACGGTTCAAAAAGCGATGGCCACCGCGTATACCTTCATCATTCCATTCTATTTCTTTTTCCGGCGGCCCCATAAAAAGTGTGTAAAGCCGCTCGGTATCCGTGCCATATTTATTGATGATGTCTGTCGGTGCCACGGTATTTTTTTTTGATTTGCTCATTTTCGCCAACTCGGATGCGAGCTTGTTACCACAATGCGGGCAAGCATTGCCGTCGGCAACTTCATGGGATGGAATCCAGCCGTGTTCTTTGCAGCGGAAGGCCTGGTGCGTGATCATGCCCTGCGTAAACAGACGCTTGAATGGTTCATCAAAATTGATCAGCCCCAGGTCGCGAACTGCTTTGGTGATGAAACGCGCATAAAGCAGATGCAAAATTGCATGTTCGATTCCACCGACATATTGGTCAACCGGCAGCCATCGGTTAACCATCTCAGAGTCAAATATTTTTTCATTATCTTGCGATGAAATATAGCGCATGAAATACCAGGATGAATCGACAAAAGTGTCCATTGTGTCGGTGTCGCGACGGGCTGCTGCGTTGCATTTCGGGCAATTAACTTCATAGAATTCCGGTATTTCGGCGAGACCTTTTTTACCGAGAAATTCGACGTCGGGCAGTTGAACAGGCAAGTCGGCTTCCGGCACCGGCACAACGCCACATGCTTCGCAGTGAATCATGGGAATGGGTGTGCCCCAATAGCGCTGTCTGGAAATGAGCCAGTCTCGCAGGCGAAAGTTGACTTCGCCTTTGCCCAGTCCTCTTTCTTGCAAAAATTGAATGAATTTGCTGATGCTTTCTTTGCCGGCAGCCAGACCGTTAAATTGACTGGAGTTGATCATCACTACGTCACCCGGAAAAGCTACGGTCATGTCTTCCGGATTTGTTGTTTGGTCCTCGGTTGCAATGACGGCAATCACCGGCAACTGAAATGCCCGGGCAAATTCAAAATCGCGTTGATCGTGCCCTGGAACTGCCATGATGGCGCCGGTGCCGTATCCCATTAAAACATAGTCGGCAATCCAAATCGGTATTTTTTCGTCATTGACCGGGTTAACACAATAAGCCCCTGTGAACTTTCCGGTTTTTTCACGCTCTGTCTGCTGCCGTTGGATATCACTTTCTGCGCTTACTTCTTTTACGTAAGCCTGAACTTCTGCGAGTTGCTCTTTTGTTGTCAGTTTTTCAACCAAAGGATGCTCGGGTGCCAAAACCATAAACGTGACGCCAAAAATGGTATCCGGTCGCGTCGTGAACACTTCAATGGATTCATCCAGTCCATCAATTGGAAAGTTGACCCGAGCGCCCTCGCTGCGGCCAATCCAGTTTTGCTGCATGGTTTTTACGCGTTCCGGCCAGTGTTCGAGTTTATCCAGATCATCCAGAAGCTCCTGGGCGTATTGGGTGATTTTGAAAAACCACTGCGTCAGATTTTTTTTGGTAACGTCAGAGTTGCAGCGCTCACACTGGCCGTCAACCACCTGTTCGTTGGCTAAGACTGTATCACAACCCGGGCACCAGTTCACTTGCGATGCCTGGCGATAAGCCAATTTTTTGTGAAATAATTGAATGAAAAGCCACTGGTTCCACTTGTAGTAGGCCGGATCGCAGGTGGCCAGCTCACGCCGCCAATCGAAAACCACGCCCCACTGACGAAACTGTTTTCTAAAAGATTCGATATTTGTATAGGTCCACTTTTTCGGGTGAATACCACGGTCTATTGCCGCATTTTCGGCCGGTAGGCCAAAGGCATCATATCCCATAGGATTGAGCACATTGTGGCCGTTCATGAGCAAATAACGGCTGTAGGCATCGCCAATGAGCCAGTTGCGGCCATGTCCGACGTGCATTTCTCCGGATGGATACGGGAACATGTTGAGGTAATACATTTTGTTGGAAGTTGCGTCGAGGTCTGGCTCAAAGAACTTATTCTCCTGCCAGTAATCGCGCCATTTTTCCTCTATGGCTCTGAAATCGTAAGAATGGCCCATTTTATAATGCTCACGTTTAAAAAAAAGTCTAATCTGGATTATTTTATAACATTTTGTAAAACTGAACTTAACCTAATGTAAGTTCAAGTAATAATACTTAGCACGTTTATCATTATTATTAGCGTGAAAAATAAATTTTTAACGCGGAGGATGCAAGGAACTCAGGGAAAGGGGAAGAATCAATTGTAGAATTCTTGCATAAATAGCTAATTTTTATAATATTAGCTGTTTAGATTTCTCTGCGAATTCTGCGTTAAATTTATTATGCATAACTCAGGCTAAATGATTAAAATAGTGTCTAAGTGCTCCACACGGCGAAACCGCGATTCAAAAGTACATCTCCGTGCACGCAGACAGTCAAATTTTTGTTTGAATGTTTGCAGTACAGGGTTTATATTATTTTTTCTAAAGCTGTTAAAGATAGAATTTATTAACCTATTTGCAAGGCAAAACATGGATGTGAAGAAAGCAAGATGGCGCCGGATAAACAGTCGGTTTCTGCTGAAACTTGCCTGGACGCTTTGGGTGCCGACACTGTTTATGGCGCCCGCCGGCGCCGGGGCGCAGGAACATGGCTTTGGGCTTGGCGTTATTCTTGGAGAGCCCACCGGCATCAGCGGCAAAAAATGGTTGTCAACCACCACTGCTCTGGACTTTGCAGCAGCCTGGTCTTTCCGCAAAGAGGACTCCCTGACGCTGTATGCAGATATTCTCAGCCATAATTTCCGCATGATTCCGGTCAAGAGCGGCCGCCTGCCATTTTATTACGGCATTGGCGCCCGCATGAAGTTTGATGATAAAGATCCACGGTTGGGGGTGCGCATTCCTTTTGGCCTGAACTACCATTTTGCAGATGTTTCGCTGGATCTGTTTTTCGAAATTGTACCGATTCTCGAGCTACTGCCGGAAACGGAGTTCGAACTCAATGCGGCAATTGGTATCCGCTACTTTTTTCAGTGATGTGATTTATACACATTCAAATGACACGCTTGTTGAGTTCGACTGGACTGAAATCGCGTGCACGACAAGTTTGAACTTGCTGGACTAAGAATATTTTCCGGTGCGGTGCTAAACATGATATTCTTAGTCTTAAAGAAGTAGCACGGTGGTTTGAAAACAGTGATTACCGCTTCGCCAAATTGCAGTTCCTGGAAATCGGGAAAACGATTGTGATTAAAAAAAAGGGGATGTTTCAATGAGAATTCACCATCTGTTTTTTGTTTGTCTAGTGACTGTGTTTCTGTCTTCGTGTAGCAACGTAATTGTTCGGAAATCGTATCCGCAGAAATTCCAGGGCCTGACTCAATTGGTTCTGGCTTCGGAAACGACGAACATGGATTTTGTAGAGGTCAAGAAAACAAAGTTTCTATTTTTGACACTGAGTTCGGCAAAAATTAGAGTCATTGCCAATGCCACATTTGATTTTTATTGTGATTTTCAAAAAGACGGCTATCAAATACAAGTCAATGAAACGCAAGATGAAATGACGTTTCTGGCGCCGCCGATTCATGCGAAAAAACCACAATTCAATTCCACGCAGGTCAGCTATCCGGATCGAGGGCTGCTTGTGGATGAAGAGAAGGCAGCGAGAAAAATATTACAGGGTTTGAGTAAACGAGTCATGTCAGAGGGTGAAGCGCTGTTACAGGAGCAGTATGTAATTGATGAATGCAGAAAGCAATTAACTACGTTTGTAACTGATTTATGCCAAAAACTCGGTTACAATTATAACACGATTAAAGTGGCGTTTTATGGAGAACCCGCGACGACTTAAGGGGAAAAATGAAATTCAAAAATAAAAGGCTGAAAAAACAGCTCTATCCAGCTCATAAATTAAAGGGAAAAAACATGAAGCAATTCAAATTACTTCTGTTCTTAATTTTGGCCATTGTTGTCAGGTCAGCGGCCGCTCAGGTAGGAAGTCTTGCCATTGATGAGAAACTGCCCACTGATTCCAAAATTACTATCGGCAAACTCGACAACGGCATCACCTACTATATCCGGGAAAACAAAAAGCCTGAGAACCGGGCCGAGCTGCGGCTTGCTGTCAATGCCGGCGCCATTCTTGAAGATGACGATCAGCGCGGTCTGGCGCACTTTGTCGAGCACATGGCGTTTAACGGCACAAAGAATTTTGCCAAACAGGAAATTGTAAATTTCCTCGAATCCATAGGCATGCGTTTCGGTGCAGACATCAACGCTTACACCGGCTTTGATGAGACCGTTTACATGCTGCAAGTGCCCACAGACAGCGCGGCAATTGTCGAGAAAGGGTTTCAAATTCTCGAAGAATGGGCGCATAATGTCAGTTTTGACAAGAAGGAAGTTGACAAAGAACGTGGTGTTGTGGTTGAAGAATGGCGTATTGGCCGTGGTGCTGATGCCCGCATGCGCGACAAACAGTTTCCAATCCTTTTTAAAAATTCCCGTTACGCGGAACGCCTGCCAATTGGCAAAAAAGAGACCTTGGAAAATGCCTCAGTCGAAACGATTCAGCGTTTTTACAAAGATTGGTACCGGCCCGATTTGATGGCCATTGTGGCTGTAGGCGATTTTGACAAAACATGGATTGAGAAGTTGATTCAGGAACGTTTTAGCGGCATCAAAAATCGCAGCGACGTGCGCAAGCGCGAAATGTACGAAGTGCCAAATCACAGCGAGACCCTGTTTACCACCGCCTCGGATCTGGAAGCTACCAACACCAATATAAGTGTCTATCGTAAAATGGAAGTGGCCGCACAGGGAACCGCACGCGCTTACCGCCAATCGCTGGTTGAAAATTTGTACAACGCCATGCTCAACAGCAGGCTGCAGGAACTGTTGCAACAATCTGAGCCGCCTTACCTGGGTGCTTTTTCAGGCAAGGGCAGATTTGTACGTAGCAAAGAGTTTTATGTTCTCGGCGCAGTCGTTAAAGAGGATGGCATTTCCACCGGGTTGGAAACTATCCTCACAGAGGCCGAACGTGTAAAGCAGTTTGGTTTTACGCAGTCAGAGCTGGAGAGAGAAAAAGTTGAAATGCTGCGCGGCATGGAGCAAGCTTACAATGAGCGTGACAAGACACGCTCACGAAATTACGCCAGCGAGTTTATTCGCAACTTTCTCACCGATGAGTCTTTGCCCGGAATTGAATACGAATTCATGCTCTACAATAAATTTATCCCGGAGATCACGCTTGATGAAGTAAGCCAACTCTCTAATGAATGGCTTCGAGAAGACAGTCGCGTGGTCACGCTCAGTGCACCGGAAAAAGAGGGCATTGCTCTGCCGGCAGAAAAGGCTCTGCGAGCTGTTATAGAGGCAGTCGCGCAAAAAGAAGTAACGGCATATAAGGATAATGTTCCTGACATGCCTTTGGTTGAAAATCCACCTGTGCCGGGCAGTGTGACCAGCGAAAAGAGCATTACCGAAATTGGCGTGACTGAATGGCAGCTAGCAAATGGTGTTCGGGTTGTTTTGAAACCGACCGATTTCAAAAATGATCAGATTCTGTTCACCGCGTTCAGTCTCGGTGGTCATTCGCTTGTGACCGATAAAAATTATATCCCCGGAAGATGGGCAAGCTCAATTGTCCGTCTGAGTGGACTCGGCCGCTTTAACCAGATAGCGTTGCAAAAGAAACTCGCTGGAAAACTGGTGTCTGTTTCACCCTATATAGATGAACTTGAAGAAGGCATTGCCGGCAATGCAGCACCACAGGATATCGAAACAGCAATGCAATTGATTTATCTCTATTTTACCGCACCACGCAAAGATCAAACGGCATTTGAATCTTTGCGTGAACGCATTCTCGGGTTTATTCAAAACCGCGGCGCCAGCCCGGAGGCAGCTTATCAGGATACCATTCAAGTCACCATGACAAACTACCACCATAGGAGTCGGCCCTTGTCTGAGGCAGTGGTAAACGAGTTGGATCTCGATGAGTCATTCCGAATTTATCAAGAGCGTTTTGCGGATGCGGGTGATTTCACATTCTTCTTTGTCGGCAATTTCAAGCTCGATGAAATGAAACCTCTTGTAGAAAAATACATCGGCGGGTTACACACTATTGGGCGCACGGAAACATGGAAAGATATCGGGGAGAAAGCGCCTGTCGGGATTATTCACAAACAAGTCAAAAAGGGCCTGGAACCGAAGAGCCGGGTCAGTATTGTTTTCACCGGTGCATTTGATTGGAGTCGTAAGAACCGCTATCACTTTAGTTCCATGGCCGCCGCCCTGCGCATCAAACTGCGGGAAATTCTGCGTGAAGATCTTGGCGGCACTTATGGCGTTAGGGTTTCTGCGGCCAGTTCGCGTTTTCCAAAATCAAACTACAGCATTAATGTTGGCTTTGCTTGCGCACCGGAGCGTGTGGATGAATTGACTCAAACCGTTTTTCAACAACTGGATAGCCTGAAAACGGTTGGCACAACAGAAAAATATTTGAACAAAGTGAAAGAGACTCAATTGCGTACGCGCGAAACAGATTTGCAAGAAAACCAATTCTGGCTTAATACATTGGAGGCCTTGTACTACCACGAATCAGATCCAAAAAATATCTTCGATTATGAAAATCTGGTTAAAAGCCTGAGTCTTGATGATGTTCAGCAGGCGGCAAAGAAGTATTTTGATTTGAATAATTATGTCCAGGTGGTTTTATATCCTGATGAATCCAAAAGTCAGAAGTAGACATTTTTGCAAGAATGCCATTCTCCCATCGGTGCTATGATTGCATGGGAGAATGAATGGGTTGCATAGAAAAATATTTTAACAGGCGAGGTTTTGTTGGAGAAAACACGCAACGCAGCGCTAGTCTATATTCCGCCTGATGAGTGTTTGCAGCCCATCCAGAATATTAGAAGAAAGTATGCAAAGAATTTTCGGCGCTGGATGCCGCACATGACACTCCTTTATCCATTCTGTGATCGCAAGGGATTCAACAATGTCCGTCAAGGGTTTGGTAATATTTGTAAAAGTTGTGCACCTTTTGATTTGAGTTTTGCAGCGTTTTGTTATCTGGCTGCTGCCTGAGCCGGAAAGCCCGATAGAAAAAATTCAGGAATTGCTTTATCAGCAAGTTCCTGAATGCGATGATAGAAGACGATTTTCAGGAGGGTTTAAACCGCACCTTACAGTGGGCACTGTTCGTGGAGAAGAAGCGCTTGAAGAGGTTATGGCAGAATTGCAGTCGAATTGGCAGCCGATTAAAATGTTGTTTGACAGGGTCAGTTATATTTGGTGCAACGCCCCGCCGGATGATGTTTTTCGGGTTGGAGAATATTTCATATTAGGTGAAAACTAGGGACGAGATGAAAAATCTTTTAAAAAAAACGGCTGAGCGAGCCACAAACTACCTTGAAGGCCTGCCGGCAAGAAGCGTTGCGCCTCAACAAGATTCAGTCGCAAAACTGAGCGTGCTAAAAGAACTACTGCCTGAGCAGGGCACTGACCCGGAATCAGTGGTGCAGCTTTTAGACGAAACCGTCTCGCCCGCCACCATGGCCATGGCCGGGCCGCGTTTTTTTGGTTTTGTGATTGGCGGCGCTTTGCCGGCCACCTTGGCAGCCAATTGGCTAGCAAATACCTGGGATCAAAACAGTGTTTTGGCAAATGTTACGCCGGGGACGGCGCTTGTTGAAGAAATTGCTCTAAGCTGGTTGCTCGATATTTTCAAGCTGCCGGATGATTGCGCCGGCACATTTGTAACCGGGGCCACCGTGGCGAATTTTTGTGCCCTTGCTGCCGCCCGGCGCTCGGTTCTTGAAAAAGTAGATTGGAATGTTGAAGCGGACGGGATGTTTGGCGCGCCACCGATTACGGTTATCGTTGGCCAGGAAGCACACCCCACATTGATGAAATCGCTGGGCATGCTTGGTTTGGGCCGCAATCGTGTTGTTCGGGTGGCAGTCGATGCCCATGGCAGGATGCGTTCCGACGCACTACCCAAATTTTCCGGCCCGACCATCGTTTGCACGCAAGCAGGCAATATCAACACCGGCGCTTTTGATCCATTTGCGGAAATCTGTGATGCCGCGCATGAAGCCGGGGCATGGGTGCACGTCGATGGGGCGTTTGGCCTGTGGGCGATTGCCGCACCAAAACTTATGCATCTTACAACCGGCATGAACCAGGCTGATTCATGGGCCACAGATGCACACAAATGGCTTAACGTGCCTTACGATAGCGGTTTGGCATTCGTACGTGATTCCGATTCACTGCGAGCCGCCATGGCCATCACAGCGGAATATTTGCCAACTGAAAGTCAGGCTCGCAATCCGTCAGACTACACGCCGGAACTCTCCCGGCGCGCCCGTGGCATTGAGGTTTGGGCCGCGCTAAAATCGCTTGGACGTGCCGGTGTTGCAGAAATGATTGAGCGCACTTGCCAACATGCAAAACGATTTGCTGCAGGATTTGAGGCGGCCGGTCATCGCGTCCTTAATGAAGTGGTGCTCAATCAGGTGTTGGTTTCTTTTGGCGACAAAGAAACCACGCAACAAGTCATTCAGGAAATTCAGGCCGAGGGAACATGTTGGTGCGGCGTTACGACTTGGCAGGAGCAGACTGCCATGCGCATCAGCGTTTCTTCCTGGGCAACCACGGAAGCAGATGTTGAGCTTTCTTTGCAAGCCATGCTTAAGGTTGCGGCAGAGCACGGGAAAAAATAACCGTAGAGATCCTCCTGAAAGCAAGGGCGAATGGTTGCGGAATGTGAAGGTCCGGTACATTTGATAAATCCATATACAATTATTGAAAAGTACTACAAACGCGGTAGCAAAGCGCATAAAATTTTATTGGTTCACAGTGAAATGGTGCAGCAAAAGGCGTTGCAATTGGCCGAGCGTGTTGGTCACTTGCAACCGGATATTGAGTTCATTGAGCAAGCGGCCATGTTGCACGATATTGGCATTTTCCTCACACACGCACCCGGCATCGGCTGCAATGGCCTGCATCCGTACCTTTTGCACGGGCCACTCGGTCGCGAGTTGCTGGAGAAAGAAGATCTGCCGCGGCACGCACTTGTTTGTGACAGGCACACAGGCGTTGGTTTGAGCAAAGAAGACATTATTCAGCAAGAACTCCCTTTGCCGCATCGCGACATGTTACCGGTCAGCATCGAAGAAAAAATCATCTGTTTTGCCGATCTGTTTTTTGGCAAGAATCCCCGGAAACCTCACAAGGAAAAAGACATGGACAAAATCACCACAACGGTGGCTAATTATGGTGAACATTATTTACGACGGTTGCAGGTGTTCAGAGATTTGTTTGGAGTTTAACGGCTGGTCAAAAGGATCGAAGCTAACTTAATTCAAACAAAAGCCCCGGCTTTTCATTTGCATTTCCTTGCTTTGCTTATTATATTCTGCCCCTATGCGAGATCTTATTGAAGAATCCATTCGGCTCTTACAAATAGACCAGCCGTTCGTGCTGGCGACCATTGTGCGCACCCGTGGCATGACGCCGCAAAAAGCAGGCGCCAAGCAAATATTCAAGCTGGACGGCGCCAGTCTTGGCACGCTCGGAGGCGGCTGTCTGGAGGGCGACATTGCGTACTGCGCCAATCAAATACTGCAAAATAAGTCCGGCCCCGAGTTTCGAGTTTTCCATTTGAATGAAGCGTTTGCGGCGCAGGATGGTTTTGTCTGCGGTGGAACCATGGAAGTATTTATCGAGCCGCTCCGTGATGCAAAAGAAGCCCTCCCGCTTTTTCAGGAGAAAGTTCGGTCTTTCGACAAAGGACCTGCCATTGCTGTGGCCACCGTTGTCAAATCGGCTGACTCAAGCGTGCCTTGCGGAAAAAAAATGCTTGTGCGTGCGGACGGAACAACGGTTGGCGCGGTCGGTGACATGCGCCTGCAAAACCAAATCGTTGGCTCAGGAAAAGCGCTGGCTCCTTACGGCCACAGCCAATTAATCGCGGGGGATGATTTAACCCTTTTTATCGAAGGCTACACAACCACACCCACTTTGATTATACTGGGTGGTGGTCACATAGGTTTGGCTGTTTACAATCTGGCCTTGACACTTGGTTTCAGTGTAATCGTCATCGATGACCGTGCAGAGTTTGCTGCTCAGGAACGTTTCCCCAAAGCAGCCAAATTAATGGTGGAAGAATATGACACGGCCCTCGCCGGACTGGAAGTCAACTTCAATTCATTTATTCTCATCGCCACGCGTGGCCATCGTTACGACGAGCAGGCGGTGCGCGCCGCAGTTGCCACCAACGTCCGTTACATCGGCTTGTTGGGAAGTAAACGCAAAAATTCATTGATTTTTAGTGCGCTACAGCAAAGCGGTATCCCTCTGGAAAAACTCAAAAATATTTATGCACCAGTGGGGCTTGCTATCGGTGCATTAACTCCTGAGGAGTTGGCGGTGAGTATTTTAGCCGAAATTATTCAGAATCGACGCGGCGGTGATGGTCGCTCGCTGAAAAGTTTTGAAATGGAAGTGGTTCGACCTCTTGCCGGCCCCATTTGCGACAATGGCTCAAGGGCAAAAACCAAAGGCGAAACAAAGAAATAAATCCTTGCAGTTTCAAGGAAGACTTTATAATTGAGATAAAAAGGAACAATGACTGTAATGAAACGATTTTACATGATGTTGATAATTCTCGTCACCTGTTTTGGTTGCGATCAGGTAAGTAAGCATGTGGCCAAAAGCACCCTGGAAAATGCCCCCTCTCTTTCATATTTGGGAGATACGTTTCGGTTGAAATACGCTGAAAATTCCGGCGCTTTTTTAAGCCTTGGCTCCAGCCTTTCAGACACAGCACGACTCTGGTTATTCGAGATTTTGAGTGGGTGTCTGCTCGCTGCATTGCTGTTTTACATTTTGTATAGCCGGGAGCTGGACCGCAACCACACATTTGCGTTATCCCTTATTTTTGCCGGGGGTTCCAGCAATCTGTTTGATCGTCTGGTCAATGATGGCAAAGTCATTGATTTTATGAATATGGGAATCGGCGGTTTACGTACCGGTATTTTCAATTGGGCGGATGTTGTGATTATGGTCGGCATGGGCTTGATTGTCTTGCTTAACTTCTCCACGAGCAAAAAACATGACGGTAATGACACAGGTGATAAAGTTGAAGAAAGCAGTCTGGATTCGTGAAAAAAATGGCTGAAAATAAATTGACTGTTTAAATAATTTATAGCCTTTCTTCCTGGGTATCCTTTTTTTACTTGTCTGGCGGCTACTTTGAAGCCGAGATTGAGGCTGCCATTTTTACGAATAGTTAATTTTTGGCACGGTGTTAAACCCCGGGTGTGCGAACGAGAGTGAGTTCCCCGGGTGTTTCGTAACAGTTGAACCGGTTTTTGATAACAGGTCTTTCTGCAGGAACGCTGGTTCCTTTGTTGTGCTTTTTTCGCTGATGTTGAGCTCGCTTGTGCTCGAAAATTTGTTCAATGGTTGATGTTAGCTGCGTCAACACACAGGGGGTGAGGCCAATTTTTAGTTAGAGAGATGAGATTACCCTATTGCCGAAAGAGCATTTTTTCGGATTGAACAAATCCATCGGTTACAAGTTGGCATACATACACGCCACCGGCCATTCGCCGGCCGGAAGCGTCTCTGCCGTCCCAAACCATTTTATAAAAACCAATGGGTTTTTCTTTATTCACAAAAGTGCGAACTTCCGGACCCAGCAAATTCCTGATTTCTAACCTGATACGCGCCTGGCTTGAAACTTCGTAGATGATTTTAGCCTCAGAGTTGAACGGGGTTGGATATTTTTCCTTGACAAACCTGCAACATTTTCCCACATTGTATGTGGAGCATCTTCCAGAGGCCGTTCTCAGAAACTGATTCCGACAGAATGCATATCAGAACCAGTCGCAATGATTGCTCCGGTTGAATTTCGCGAACATATCCCGTGCTGTATTTACGAACACTAAAGTTGAGGTGAATAACTATGTTTGGCTCGCAAATCCTTGAGATTGTTATCGGACTTGTCTTTGTTTATTTGTTGTTGAGCCTTCTTGCCACAACCGTAAGCGAGTTGGTTCTGCAATATTTTGTCTCACGTGGTGAACATTTGCAGATGGTCATAAAGACCATGCTTAATGATGAAAATTCGCAGGCGCTTGGGGAGAAGTTTTTTGGTCACGCCACAATCCGTAAATTCTACAATACGCCTGACGGGGTGAAACCATCGTATTTGTCTAGCCGGTCTTTTTCAAGGAGCCTCGTTGAAGTGCTTACAGATGAAGCTGACAGTGGTATTGCCTTTGGTAAACTGGAGGAAACCGTATCTGCTTTGCCGGTTGGTGAGACCCGGATTGCTTTGCAGTCCCTGCTTAAGAACGCCAATCAAAATGTGCATCAATTTCATACCGATGTGGAAAATTGGTACAACGAAACCATGGATCGGGCCACGGGTTGGTATAAAAGGAAAGTTCAGTTTGCGCTGGTGATTATCGGCTTGTGTATTAGCATACTTGTCAATGCCGACACATTTGAGATTGCCTCAACTCTGGCAAATGACCCCGAAGCGCGTAAACATATTGTTGAAATGGCAGTTGCCTATGTTGAAAACGCGGAGGAGCAAGGCAATAACGAGTCGACTACTCCTGCCAGCGGCGATAGTTTGGAGAACACTCGGCAGAAAATAGAAGCGCTGAATGCAAAAATTGATAAGCTTGTAAATGAGCAAATTGCCTCGACATCCACCGTGCTTGGCATGGGATGGTCCGCAGAGAACTGCATGCCTGGTGGATTGAGTTGGTTGCAGAAAGCCTGGTGGGTGCTTCTGAAAATTTTAGGTTGGGGCATTACGGCTCTGGCGATTTCACTGGGCTCGACTTTCTGGTTTGATATTCTCAAAAAACTAATCAATATCCGTAATGCCGGAAAACGGCCGGAGTCTAACAGTGCAAACACTGAAGCTGTGGGCTAACAGTTTGGACGGTTTTTTGTTGAGAAAACTGAGTCGCTGTCATCCTGGAAATAGTACGCTTCAGGCCACTGATTGTGATGTTACCTCAAAAAAAGGTATTGTTTTGTCATGAAAATTTTTACGACCAAAGATGTCAAAATTCGTTATAAACACCCGGGCACCTCAGCGCAGGTAAAAGGGGTTATTTATAAAGGCTTTGAGATTGAGGTTGAGGGGGTCGTCCCGGGCGAGAGCCTTGAAGGCAACTCGAAATGGTATTTTGATAAACATGACAACTACTACTGGAGTGGCGGTTTTGTTGAACAGCCAATTGCCGAATTGGGGTGGGGGCTGCGGACTTTCCAGATACCGAAACTGTGGCAACATACCAGAGGAGCAAGTGCAAAAGTCGCTGTGTTAGATACCGGCATGTCTGCTCATCCGGATCTGGGGCAGATTGTCCAGAGCCGGGATTTCTATAATCAGGATGATAGTTGTCCCGATATCGACGGTCACGGCACGCATTGCATTGGTATTATCGCTGCCGGCGGTGTTCAACGTGTGACTGGTGTTGCCCCGGATTGTCAGCTCTTTGTTGGGAGAATTAACAAGGCAAATGGTAGTCTGCGCAAAGAGCGTCTCATCGCCGGTCTCAAGTGGGCGGCAGAGATTTGTGAGGCGGATATTATCAATATCAGCGCCGGACTGTTCGATGACTTTGACGATGTGCGGGAGGCGGTTGCAGCGCTCAACCCAGGCAAGACCATGGTCGTGGCAGCCATTGGTAATGACGGCAGCCATCATGCTGAAGCCGGCCTTTATCCGGCTAAATATGAAAATTGTGTTTCTGTGGGTGCTGTGGATGTCAAATCCGCGCTTATTTCGGAGACCGACAGGTTTGCCGGCTTGACTGTCGCAGCGCCCGGTCATAATATTGAGTCAACCTCTTTGAGCGATGGCTATATATTACGCTCAGGAACCAGCATGGCATCTGCGTTTGTTTCAGGTCTGATGGCTTTGTTTGTTTCTTACATAAAAGAAAATGCCCTGGATGTGACGCTGCCTCAACTGAAGGATTTGTTAGTGAACAGCGCCGACACACGGTCTGTTGATAATTATTCGTACAAAGTGATTAATCCAGTAAAAACGTTTAATAATTTGAGATAGGAGATTGGTCAATGCCGGGGAAAATTCGATCGTTTATCTTTGCATGCATACTATTTGTTTGCAATCAGGCCGTTGCCCAGCAAATGCCGTATTACGACGCGCTTGCGCTGGCCGGGACCCTGAATGAGGATGATTTTTTCACATTAGATTCGTCTGCAAATAGTAGTCTGAGCATTTTGGCGAAGTACTATGATGGCCGGAACAAGCAACTCGGCGTCAGGGCATTTCGGGATTATTTTCAGAAGAATGATTTCTTGAAAAGCTTCTTTCCACAGGGTGGTTCTGCCGGCATTTCGACATTTGATCTGTCCGGAGTAAAGCCGGCTAAATTCAGTCCGGCCGGCATCGGTGGGCTCAATGTTGTCAATGTTGCAGATGGCCTGGCCAAATTTCTTGTTGATCGGACAAAAGCTGAGATCAGCCTTGCCTTTTTTCGTGAATTCAAAGATGAGTTGACGAAAGAAGAAAACGAGCCTTTCGGACTTCTCTTCCCACAAACTTATGCAACACTGGTGGTCGTTGATGAAGATATTTACAACTACCCGCGTTATTTGCAGTCGCTGCAGTCTGCTTATCGCAAAGACCTTGGCAATCTGTTCCCGAATGTTTCGCGACTGCTCAACTTGCCAAAGTATGATGCGTTTTTTAAAGGCGATATTGTCCGCTCATTGGTTCGCCAGTCAATGGTTCCAGCGCAAATGTTTGTAACGGGAGAGCACCCTGCAGTAATTCTCAACCATTTGGCGCGAGTTGACTTTAAGCACAACAAATTGACGAACCTGGAAGGTTCGTTTAAGTTGCTGAATTTATTTTCGCAATCGCTCATTGCCCGGGATTCCACGCGAGGTCAATGGATTTCCATCAGCGACCTCGATGCTCTGCTGACGATGAAACACGCGCTGGATATTTACGCGGGGCTTTTGTTCCAGCAAGCCGGTGGCCTCACTTTTGACAGGATCGGCGGTGGCAAGGTCAGTTTTCAGCAGATCCTCAAGGGGTTCAGAGATGCCAACAATGGCCTGCGGTCACTTGGTGTCCGGCTGGAGCGATTCGTTTCTCGCGCTAACAGCATCGACGAAACAATCGGGGGGAATGCCCTGGCGCCAGGCATTACAATGAAATCAAGTCCGAACTATTTTTCTATGTCGCAATCGGTTCTGGATTTGGTGCGGGAAGGGAGTGAGTTTGTTCGCGACAACAACCTGGCGACGGAAAAAGACACTTTATTCCTGCAGTCAATGGCTTATGCCAACGAGCTTGCTCTGGATGCCAGGCAGAAGAATTATGGTTCCGCCGTGATCAACATGGTGGGTTTGCTTTACAATGCGCTGGACGAAAAAAAGTTTAAACTTCCCAAGGCAAAAGTGTTGAAATATGGTTCGTTTATGGCGGCTGTTGCCAAGGCGGAAACCGCAGATGACATTCAAAAAGCAATCGAAGCCATTGCGCTGCCGGTGGGAAGCTCATCGCATAAAAAACTGGCGAAGTTCAATATTTCTCTCAATACGTATGTTGGCGGTTTCTATGGCACTGAAAAACTGGATGATCTGGCTGAATTGAGCGATGCTGATGTTTTTGGCGTTTGGGCGCCGCTCGGGATTGCCTTTAGTTGGGGTCTCAGCAAACTGGATCATGGTTCTTTGAGTCTGTTTGCAACGCTTATCGATATTGGCGCCGTAACCGCATTTCGTTTTCAGGATGAAACCGAGTCTCTTCCGGAAATTCAGCTAAAAAATATTTTCGCCCCTGGTTTTTATTTGAATTATGGCCTGCCAAAAGTGCCGCTCACCATTGGTGCTGGTCTGCAGTGGGGACCTAACCTGCGGAAAATTACCAAAGAAACACTCAGTGTTACCGGGACAAACGGCTACCGCATTTCGGTCGTTGCCGCTGTTGATATACCGATTCTTAATTTTTATACGGCAGCCAGGAATTAGTCCAAGTTAAAAAGTATCGTTTTTTTGCAATCCCGGACGACTGTGACTGTCGTGCAATGTATTTCTGATAGAATTTAGATTTTGAATAAGAAGCCGGAAAACCTGAAAATACCCGCTAAAGATGGTTTCAAACTCGCTGCCACACGTTATTGGCCGGAGTCACCCAATGGCAAGGTGGTGATCATTAATTCGGCCACTGGCGTCAAGCGTCGGTTTTATGAGCGTTTTGCCCGGTTTCTCACCTCGGAAGGTTTTGCGGTGCTGACTTTTGATTACCGGGGTATCGGCAATTCACGGCCGGTAACACTTAACAAGTTCAGGGCATTTATGCACGAATGGGGTGAAAAGGACATTGCCGGTGTTATCGATTGGGTCGTCGCTGTCTATCCGGATGCTAAAGTTTTTGCGGTGGGGCACAGCGTCGGTGGACAAGTGATGGGGCTGGCTCCGAACAACTGTAAAATTTCAGCCATGCTGCTCGTTGCCTGTCAAAGCGGATATTGGCGTTTGTGGCCGTGGCATCAGCGCTATTTGATGTGGTTTTTCTGGACCATATTTGTACCGGGTGTGACCGCATCAATTTCATTTTTTCCGGCAAAGTATTTTGGCCTCGGTGAAAGTTTGCCTGCTGGTGTGGCATTTGAATGGGCCAGTTGGGGGCGCAACCCTAAGTATATTCTGGGCAAAAGTGACCTTAGTTCCCGACAAAATTTCAACAAGTTTACGGCGCCGATTTTGTCCATTAGCATTGCGCGTGATTTTTTTGCACCAAAGCTTGCTGTGGATGAATTGCTCCGGTTTTATTCCCGGGCCAAAGGTAAGCGCAAGCATGTTACCGCCAAAGAGTTGCACTTAGCTCATCTTGGCCACTTTGATTTTTTTCGGGAGATGGCCCGACCGGGATTGTGGCAGGAGTGCGCGCAGTGGCTTAATACCATTTAATGCCAGTGCAAAATTTTCCTCCTGGATTTATTTTTTGGGATTTTGAATTATTGATTTGTATTATATGAGTGGTTTGTCAATTATTCCTTAAGCATGATAGGTCTTCACACCAGCCTGGAGCTAGCAACGACATGAAACAAACTGCAACAGATTCTGATTTTGCCATCAAAGCAGCCACTGAAAAAGACGTTCCGCTAATCCTGGAATTCATAAAAGAATTGGCATTTTTTGAAAGATTGTCAAATGAAGTTGTGGCCACCCGGGAAGGTTTGCGTGATACACTTTTTGGTGCAAGCCCCAAAGCAGAAGTGATTATTGGATATTACAGAGAGAAACCGGTGGGCATGGCGCTTTTCTTTCATAATTATTCCACTTTCCTGGGGCAGTCCGGAATTTATCTTGAGGATTTGGTTGTGACGCAAGAGGCTCGTGGTAAAGGGTTTGGCAAGAAACTGCTTCTCCATCTCGCCGGGTTGGCCAAAGAGCGGGGTTGTGGTCGCCTGGAGTGGGCTGTGCTCAATTGGAATCAACCAGCTATTGATTTTTACAAGAGTTTTGGTGCGGTATCCATGAACGAGTGGACGACTTTCAGAGTCACCGGGGAAGCTCTGGATAAACTTACCTAATATCGTGACTCGCAAAGACACAACTCAATTTGCCTGTGCGGCAACTCTGCATGGTCTAATTTACAGCCGGCCCAAACGGTTAAAAATGGATTTCGAAGTATGTTTTGACTCCTGCAATAAATCCGTGGTGAGACCCTTTCACTAAGGTTCAATTTTCCCACGACAACCTGAATCTATTGACTCGCAAGTGTCCGCCCTGCTGCTATTTTTGCCTCTGACGTTGATCCTGCCAACATAGAAAATGCTGAACATCAACATTGCCGCGCCGAGCAACTGGATCGGTTGCAGCATGTTTCTTCGTAGCAAATATTCAAGCAAAACAGCGCTGAGCGGAAACGCCATTTCGCAAATACTCGCCACAGATGCTTTGATTTTCTTCAAGCCAAAGTAGTACAAAAATATCGCCGGACCACCGGTGGTCAGAGCGATGATTAAAATGATGCCGGCCTGTGGTGGTGCCACGTCCACGAGCCTGGGTATGTTTCCAGTGACAAGGCAGATCAGAAACAGCAGGGATGCCGAGATTGCAAAGCGTAGATATGTTCCGAGGCCAAAATCGATATTCTTAAGCGCGCGTTTGCTCAGCACCGTCGATGACGCAAAGCTGAGGGCGGCGGCGGCGGCCCAAAGCGCCGCCTGTGCAGTTTTGTCTCCAGTATCGAAATTAGGGAGGCTTGCACCGAAAGTCATCAAATAGGCGCCAACCAGGGCAAGGGCAGACCATCTGAAGAAAACGGCGGGCAGTCGTTCTCCGAGAAAAACAGCAGCCAGAATCAGGGCAAATACGGGTTGTAGTTTTTGTATGAGGATAACCACGGAAAGATTAACGAAATGGACATAGAACAAGGCCTGCGTAATTGCAACGGCGCCAACGACTCCGCCAAATGTCGCTGTGCCGAAAAATGCCAGCCAGTCCTTGTAGCCCAACTGCTTAAGCTCCGGCAGGCGCGCCTTGAAAAAAACTGTAAGGCATAATGCAACAAGTGAACTTTCCATAAACACCACCAGCAACGCCGGCAGGCTTGCCAGTGCCGGGCGTAAGACGACACCATCGATTGCCCAGAGTGTGGCTGCCAATGTTACAAATAGCGCTGAAGTGTGTTCTTTATGTATTTTCATTTTCTGAGTAGTGCCCAAAAATAGCAAACGCTAATGTACACTTCTTGACCGGCTTATCAACTATTATCTTTATGTAATTGAATTTCAATACTAAGCTGGTCGCGAATATTGGCCGGCGAATAAAACATTACCCCGCATAGGTTGCCCGTCATTTAGTGAGCAGCTTTCTTGACATTCGTTTCCGGTTTTCTATCTTTAACTATCCAATTCCAGCCGTAGTGCCTGGGAAAGACCGGTCAGTGGAATTGTGAGCCGGAGTTTTTATAAACTCACAAGAGCCAGGCTGAGAAAGCACATTACCAAAAACGGTCACACGCTTGATGTGTTTGCCTGCGCCTCTGTTTTGAATGAAATCTTTAATAGGAAGATGTGATGGCATCTGCTTTTGCACATGCTTTGGCGGCTATGACCGTGGGGAAAGCGTTAAATCTCAAAGAGCGTCCGTCCGGTTTTTGGAGCATGGGTATCATTTGTGCAATTCTGCCGGATATCGATGTTCTGGCTTTTGCTGTTGGCATTCCGTATGGGCATGTTCTGGGACACAGAGGGTTTACACACTCCATCGTTTTTGCCGCACTGGTTGCATTGCTGTTGTGCCGGCTGTTTTTTCGCCGGATTGCACCCGGAAGCCCACAGTGGTTCGGCCAGGTGTTTTATCTTTTTATCTGCACAGCCTCCCACGGACTTCTCGATGCCATGACCAATGGCGGATTGGGGATTGCATTTTTTTCCCCTTTCGACAATGCGCGGTACTTTTTGCCATGGCAGCCCATTCAGGTTTCGCCCATTGGCGTGGCGGCTTTTTTCAGCGAGTGGGGGCTGCAGGTCATTTCTTCCGAGTTTATTTGGGTCGGTTTGCCATGTCTGGCTTTACTCATTCTGTTTAAATTGTTTGGCGCTGTTATACCAAAATAGCAGGTTGTCATATTTAACCGAAATATTTCTCGTTCCTACGTTTTGCATTGCCTGTGCAGCATGACTTCAACAGTTAATATCCGCCGGAATAATAACGGCAAGTACGTTCAAAAAAAATGGTTCTGTGTTGATCTGTGTGGGTACAGTTGCTATCAATCGGGCGTCAAAATAAGTATTCCTCACGAATTTCCACAGATGAAACACAGATTTTTGCTAACTTCAATTTTTCTTAAACGCGGAGAACGCTGAGCTTGCAGAGTAAAAAAAAGTAAAGATACTATCCTGCTTAATTCACAGCGCCTTTGTTATTCAGGAGGAATCTTTTTAATTTACAGCAGTTAGCTTTAGCGAAAGGACGCCCCCTGAGTAACGACCGGATGCATGGCTTTTGACCTTAAATTATGACTTAATCCGGCCATATTCTGTAAGGTTGAATATTTTTTAAAATTTAAGCACTTTTAACTCCTTAGTTTCAAGTTCCAAGTGCGACAAAATTATCTACAAATAATTCGTTTGGCGTTTTGAATTTTATAGTTTTTCTGGGTCTATTGTTTAATCTGTCTTTAACGAATTCAGTATCAGCATCGCTGATGTCATCAAAAGGA